>DASRZO010000036.1:0-18854 GCA_035686405.1 Pseudomonadales bacterium
CGCTGCGTATTGCAGTAGACGTCGGCGAGGTCCACGAGAATCGGCGCCCACAGACGATGCTTCATCGACTCAGCGAGCACACGCGCTTCGTTCAGCAGCGCCTCTGCGCGTTGAAGATCGCCCCGGCTTTTGTCGGCTATCGCAAGATTGCTCAGTCCAAAAACGAAATCGTCGTGAGCCTCGCGTCCCAATTCACGATCGATCGCCACCGATTCCTCGAGCAGCGCCTTCGCGTCATCGACCTTGCCAAGCTCGAGTTCCATCCGGGCGAGATTGTTAAGCACCGTAGCGACACTCGGATGACGGTCGCCATATAGCTTTCGGTAAAGCGGCAGCGTTTTCGCGTAGTAACCGGCCGCGACGGTTACGTCGCCGCTCGCGTAATACACCGCCGCAAGATTGTTGATTTCGTCAGCCACGCGCGGATGGTCTTCGCCAAGGCTCGCGCGATAAGCCGCCAGCGCGGCTTCGAAGTTGACCTTGGCCAGACCGAACTTCTTCGCGAAGAACTGCGCGCTCGCGAGCCCGTCCAACGTCGCGGCCGTGCGTTCGCTCGACTCTCCCCACAACGTGCGATCGCGCGGGAGCGCGACGTCGTACAAAGCGAACGCCTCGTCGTAATTCCCCTTCTGCGTCAAAACTTCGGCGAGACCGTCAAATGCGTCCGAGTGCAAGGCGTCCCATCCCGAACCTGAGGGCAGAGCGGCAAGCACGTCCCGATATTGCGCCTCCGCGATGTCGTATTTGCCGGCCATGTACTGGGCATGGGCGAGCGCGACCCGGGCGCCCATCTCTTCGTCGCCGACACTCGAACCGCTCGCCCGATCGTCGAGCGATTCGGTGAGCAAGCCCGCTGCCTTGTCGTACAGGCCCAGTCCGGTAAACACCTTGCCCATCGTTCGCAACAGCGTTGCCTGCACCTCCGGGGCGTCATTCAACTGATGAATCTGATCGACGCCTTTCTCGAGAATCTCGTATGCCGTCACGCTGCGGCCGCGCGCTTCGCCGGGATCGACGACGTTGAAGAGCTGCACCATGAAGTCCGTGGTGCGACGCGAGGTTTGCGCTTCGCGTTCTGCGTCGCGGCGCGCGACCAGCGCGAACGCCGCGAGCGCGCTCGTCAGCACCAAGCCGCTGACCGATACGATCGTGACGGCAACCATGCGGCGATGGCGCCGCTGTTGGTCACGGCGTTTCAGATCGTCGAGACCGACGCCGACCATCCCGGCGATCAATTTCAGCTGCGCGTTGCGGCGGCCATCGCCCTGCGGGCGCACGTCGGCGGCGATGTGCTCTTGCCCGCTCAACCGGAGTTCCATCGGGAAGCACTCGAGGGCCGCGTCGCGACCGCGCTCGACCGCATTCGGCTCGCCGGCGACGATGATCGCGAAGATGCGCTCGGCGCCGCCGAGCGCTTTGAACCGCCGAATCTCTTCGTTGACCCACCGCGAGCCAGCCGCGCTCGGCGAACAGACGACGATCATCCGTCGCGACGCACGCAGCGCTTCGTCGATCTTTCGGCCGAGGTCGACCGCCGTCGGCAATTCGTCGCGGTCGCGAAAGATCGGTGCGAGACGCACCGGTAGATCGCCGCGTTCGGCGATCACGCGCTTCGGAATGCGGTATGTCTCGATCGCACGATGCAGCCACCGCGCCCACGTCTCGTCGGCGTGGCTGTAGCTGATAAAGGCTTCGTATGTGAACTCGGCGGTCGCCACGACGCGCTCCGCAAACCAAGCTTCTAGGCTCGGTCTTTTGTTGTAGAATCGCCGCCTCGCCGGGGGGTCCCATGCACGCGCGGGCTTACGCTACCGCGCCGTACGCTCAAACCCACACGGTCACATTCGCCCGCTATAGCCCGGCTTCTCAACAATAAAGCGTCAAGGGGGATTCATGTCTACGCCGCTGATCATCGCCTTGGCCTGCGCCTTCGTCGCGTTGGCCTACGGCATCTTTTCGATCCGCTGGATCCTGGCCCAACCGGCCGGCAATCCGCGGATGCAAGAGATCGCCGCCGCCGTCCAGGCGGGCGCCAAGGCTTACCTGAACCGTCAGTACTCGACGATTGCGATCGTCGGTGCGGTGCTCTTCATCGTGCTCGGCTTCGCGCTCACCTGGTACACCGCGGTCGGCTTCTTGATCGGCGCCGTACTGTCCGGTTTGACCGGCTTCATCGGCATGAACATCTCGGTCCGCGCCAACGTCCGCACTGCGCAGGCCGCTCATAACGGCATGAACGCCGCGCTCGCGGTTGCGTTTCGCGGCGGCGCGATCACCGGCATGTTGGTGGTCGGTCTCGGCCTCCTCGGCGTCGCCGGTTACTACGCCGCGATCCTGCCGCTGATCGGCGAAGAACAAGCGCTGCACGCGCTCATCGGCCTCGCCTTCGGCGGCTCGCTGATCTCGATCTTCGCGCGTCTCGGCGGCGGGATCTTCACGAAGGGCGCCGACGTCGGCGCGGACCTCGTCGGTAAAGTCGAAGCCGGTATTCCCGAAGACGATCCGCGCAACCCGGCGGTCATCGCCGACAACGTCGGCGACAACGTCGGTGACTGCGCCGGCATGGCGGCCGACCTCTTCGAAACGTACGCGGTGACGATCGTCGCCACGATGTTACTCGCGGGCTTGCTGATGAAAGACGCCGGCAGCAATGCAGTCCTCTATCCGCTCGTGCTCGGCGGCGCGTCGATCATCGCGTCGATCATCGGGACGTTCTTCGTATCGGCGAAGGAAGGCGGAAAGATCATGAACGCGCTGTACAAAGGCGTGATCGTGTCCGGCGTGCTCGCGGCGATCGCGTTCTATCCGATCACCGCCTGGCTGATGCCGGCGGAACACGTGATGCCGCTGTTCGGTTCGGCCATCGTCGGCTTGTTCCTGACGGCTGCGATGGTCGTGATCACCGAGTACTACACCGCGACCGAATACGCGCCGGTACGCCACGTAGCGGCCGCCTCGCAGACCGGCCACGCGACGAACATCATCGCGGGCCTCGGCGTATCGATGAAAGCGACTGCACTGCCGGTACTGGCCGTGTGCGTCGCGATCTGGGCCTCGTACACCCTCGCGGGCCTCTTCGGCATCGCGATCGCGGCGACGTCGATGCTGTCGATGACCGGCATGATCGTCGCGCTCGACGCGTACGGCCCGATCACCGACAACGCCGGCGGCATTGCGGAAATGTCGGGGCTGCCGAAAGAGATCCGCAACATCACCGATCCGCTCGACGCGGTCGGCAACACGACGAAGGCGGTCACGAAGGGTTACGCGATCGGCTCGGCCGGTCTCGCCGCGCTCGTGCTCTTCGCCGACTACACGCACAACCTCGAAACGACCGGCCACTCGGTCGACTTCAGCCTCTCCGATCCCGCGGTGATCATCGGCCTCTTCATCGGCGGCCTGGTGCCGTATCTCTTCGGTGAGATGGCGATGGAAGCGGTCGGCCGCGCAGCGGGTTCGGTCGTCAACGAAGTGCGCCGTCAGTTCCGCGAGATCAAAGGCATCATGGAAGGCACGGCGAAGCCCGACTACTCGAAAGCGGTCGACCTCCTGACTCAGGCTGCGATCAAAGAAATGATCGTGCCGAGCCTGTTGCCGATTCTGGTGCCGATCGTCCTCGTCGTGATCATCACGTTCGCGATGGGCACGGCCGCAGGCGTGAAAGCACTCGGCGGTCTGTTGATCGGCACGATCATCACCGGCCTCTTCGTCGCGATCTCGATGACGACCGGCGGCGGCGCGTGGGACAACGCGAAGAAGTACATCGAAGACGGCAACTACGGCGGCAAAGGTTCGGAGACGCACAAAGCGGCCGTGACCGGCGACACCGTCGGCGATCCGTACAAGGACACCGCAGGCCCGGCCGTGAACCCGTTGATCAAGATCATCAACATCGTCGCATTGTTGATGGTTCCGCACCTCTGACCGATTTCCAGAGGCGCAAGAGAAAAACCCCGGCCCGTCCGGGGTTTTTCGTTTTCGTCGTCGACGTTCGACGGCGCGGTCGTCCTGAGACGCGTCGAACGAACCACCGCCTCCAAGTCGAATAGGCGGCGCGCCCGAGCGCGCTCGTTAGAACGGCGGCAGGCGTTTCGGAACGAGTTGACTCTTCAACGTCACGTAATTCGGCAGGCCGTTCTTGTACGCCGGATAGTCTTCGCCGGCGATCAGCGGCGCGAGATACTCGCGCGCCTTCGCCGTGATACCGAAGCCGTCGCGCGCGATGAAGTCGCGCGGCATCTTCCGTTCGACGTTGGCGACCTTCGAGAGGGGCGCTTCGCCGATCGACCAGCGGTACGGCTTCGACGATTTGCGCACGATCGTCGGCATCACCGCGTTCTTGCCTTTGATCGCGAATTCGACCGCAGCGCGACCCACCGCGTACGCTTGTTCGACGTCGGTCTTCGACGCGATGTGTCGCGCGGCACGCTGCAGATAGTCGGACACGGCCCAGTGAAACTTGAGTCCGAGGCGCGCGCGGACGAGGTCCGCGATCATCGGCGCGACACCGCCGAGCTGCGCGTGGCCGAAAGCGTCTTTCGTGCCCGCTTCTGCGAGGAATGTGCCGTCAGCGTAGTGCGCGCCTTCCGACACGACGATCGCGCAATACCCGACGCGCTTCACGGTGGCGTCCACCTTTGCGATGAATTGCTCGGTATCGAACGCGATCTCCGGAAACACGATCACGTGCGGCGCATCGTCGTCGTGTGTCTGTGCGAGCCCCGCCGCTGCGGCAATCCAGCCCGCGTGCCGCCCCATCACTTCCATGACGAACACCTTGGTCGAGGTCTCGCACATGCTCGCGACGTCGAGCGCAGCTTCGCGAATCGACACCGCCACGTATTTCGCAACCGAGCCGAAGCCCGGGCACGTGTCGGTGAACGGAAGATCGTTGTCGACGGTCTTAGGAATACCGATGCAGGTAATCGGATAGTCCTGCTGTTGTGAGAACTGCGCGACCTTGTTCGCGGTGTCTTGCGAATCGCCGCCGCCGTTGTAGAAGAAATAGCCGATGTCGTGTGCCTTGAAGACTTCGATCAAGCGTTCGTATTCGCGCGGATCGCTGTCATACGACTTGAGCTTGTGTCGGCACGAGCCGAAGGCACCGGACGGCGTGTTGCGAAGCCCCGCGATCGCACGCGCCGATTCTTTGTTCGTGTCGATCAACTCTTCGCGCAGCGCGCCGATGATGCCGTTGCGTCCCGCATACACCTTGCCGATCACGTCACGGTGTTTGCGTGCGGTCTCGATCACACCGCACGCACTCGCGTTGATCACGGCGGTCACGCCGCCGGATTGGGCATAGAACGCGTTGCGCTTCGGCATCGATTTCCTCACGGCAGGTTGCAAGCGGCGGCCATGGTATAAACTTTTGTGCGACAATTCCCGCGCGCTGCCACTCACCCCGACATGAAACCCATCTTCGCGGTCTTCGTGAACATCTGCCTGTTGCGCCGCGGACCGGAGCTCGTACCGACGCATCCGTTGTTCGTCGGCGCGGTGTTGATCGCCGACATGCTGCTCGGGTTTTTCGTCGGCATCCGCTACGGCACCGCGACGTCGCCGATTCAAGTGGCGACGTCCACGCTGGTGACGATGGCGACGCTCGCCGCCGCGACGTGGATCGCGTTGAGCGCGCGCGGTGTCATCGGCCGCTATCCCGCGACCATCACCGCACTCTTCGGGTGCGATCTGCTCTTCACGCTGTTGGTCGCGATCGCAGTCCCGCTCGCCGGCGGCGTGTCGAGTCCGATCACGATGGGTGTCGCCGCCCTGATCGGGATTTGGTCGATCGCGGTGAACGGTTTCATCCTGCACCGCGCGATGAACGTCACGGTGTTCGTCGGGATTTTCTTCGCGTTCTGCATGGCGACGCTCGCTTACCTCCTGTCGACCGCGGCCGCCGGCCGTTGAGGAACTCGTGACGCAACACATCTACTTCCTCGGGATCGGCGGCACGTTGATGGGCAGCCTCGCTCTGCTCGCGCGCGAGTCCGGTGCGCGCGTCAGCGGCTCCGACAAGACGCTGTATCCGCCGATGAGCGATCAACTCGCCGCCGCCGACATCACCGTCTACGAAGGGTTCGATCCGGCTCAGCTGCGGCCCGCGCCCGACCTCGTCGTGATCGGCAACGCGCAGTTGCCGCGCGGTCATGCCGGCGTCGAATACGTGCTCGAGCAAGGGCTGCCGTACACGTCCGGTGCGGAATGGTTGGGCCGTCAGATCTTGAACGGCCGCTGGGTGCTCGCGGTATCCGGCACCCACGGCAAGACGACCACCGCGAGCATGCTCGCTCACATCCTGGATCGCGCCGGCCTCGATCCGGGATTCCTGATCGGCGGCGTGCCGAAGGATTTCGGCATTTCCGCGCGGCTCGGCAGCACGCCGTTCTTCGTCGTCGAAGCGGATGAATACGACACGTCTTACTTCGATCGGCGCTCGAAGTTCGTGCATTACCGGCCGCGCACGCTCGTGATCAACAATCTCGAATACGATCACGCCGACATCTTTCCGGATCTCGCGTCGATCCAGACGCAGTTCCACCATCTGCTGCGCACGGTGCCCGCCGGCGGACTGATCGTCGCGCCGGAGCATGACGAGGCGGTCGACCAAGTCTTGCGGATGGGTTGCTGGACGCCGGTCGCGCGCGTGCGCGGTGCCCAACGGCCGCGCAAAGTCGCGAAGATCGCGATGGACAACGGCGAGTTGTGGCGGGCGAAACAGGTGTCGGCCGACGGCTCGAAGTTCTCGCCGCAGTTGAACGACAGCGTGTTCGGCGAAGTGCATTGGTCGCAGCTCGGCCTGCACAACGTCGCGAACGGATTGAATGCGATTGCCGCGGCGCGCCACGCCGGAGTCGCGCCGGAAGTCGCGGTCGACGCGCTGCAATCGTTCCAAGGCGTCACGCGCCGGCTGGAGCTGATCGCCGAAATCGGACCCGTGCGCGTTTACGACGACTTCGCACATCATCCGACCGCGATCCGCACGACGCTGCAGGGCCTGCGCAATCGCTTCGCCGGCGACGAGATCGTTGCGGTGATCGAACCGCGCTCGCACACGATGTCGCTCGGCACGCTGCGCGACGAGCTGTCGACGTGCTGCGCGGCCGCCGACAGCGTGTACTGGTTCCGCGGCGAGAACATCAAGTGGGATCTGACCGAAGTCGTGCACGCGAGCGTCGTGAAGGCGTCGATGGACGACGATCTCGACCGCCTGGTCCGCACGCTCGTGGCGCTGCCGCCGCCGAAGCACCGCCGCCACATCGTCATCATGAGCAACGGCGGCTTCGGCGGTATTCACCGCAAGCTCGCCGCGTCATTGACGCGCGCCGCTGCCTAGCTGCGGTTACCGCACCGCGCGTCGGCGCCGCCGCAACGCTCGTCGCACAAATGCGGCCGCCGCTACTGACGCGGCGAAGCGCGCGGTAGCATGCGTGCGACCACCGAGGTGCCAACGATGCTGAAGAGGTGCGGGACCCTGCCGATGGCGCTGCTGCTGGCGTCGATCTTGGCCGGGTGCGGCGCGGACAAACATCCGCCGTCGACCGCCGTCGCCGCGCCGCCGACCCGACCGGCGCCGCCGCCGGACACCTCCACCGAACGTCTGCTCGCGCAACCGCCCACGGGCTGGCTGCAGAGTTTCCACACCGAAGGGCCGGGCATTCGGATGGTCGAGTACGTACCGCCGGATACCGATCCGAACGACTGGACCGACAAGTTGTCGTTCGAGTCGTTCGGCGAACCGCCGCTGCCCGACCCGATTCAAATGCTGAAATCGATCGCCGACGATCAACGCAAAACCTGTCAGAAGTTCTCCGACCACGACACGTTCTCCGGCGTCGAGAACGACTATCCGACGTCGGTTCGCTTGTTCGTCTGCTACAAGGATCCGCTGACCGGCAAAGGTCAGCTGACGTTGGTGAAGACGATTCGCGGCGATGCGCATTTCTACGTGATCACCCGCGCGCATCGACTAGCGCCGATCGCGCCTGAGGCGAAGGACGCCGATCTCGCCGTGAAGAAATCGATCGCGGAAAGTTCCGCCTATCTGCACGCGATCAGTGCGTGTGACACCGCGAGCGATCGCCATCCCTGCCCGAATGCCGAAGTCGCCGACGCGAGCACGCCGAACGCGAGCGCAGCGCCAAACGCAAACGAAAAGAAAGACGCCGCGGCCGCAACGAAGCGCGACGCGAGCGGAACGAAGAGCGCAGCGTCGCCTGCGAAATCAGAATGATTCTGCCGGCATTCCGGTGACGGTCGAAGAGTCGCTGTCGATCGTCGCCGCCAACGCCAATGCGCGCGGCAGCAAACGCGCGAAGAAGAACGCAGCGGTGTGGCGCTTCGCCTCGCCGAACGCATCGGCCGGCGCGACGCTCGCCATCCGCGCCCACAGCCACGCGTACGTCGTCAGCGCGAAGAGGTCGAGATAGTCGACCGACGCCGCACCCGCGAGCGCCGGATCGCGCTTCGAACGTTCGACCAATCGGTGCGTCACGTCTGCCAAACGATCGATCGCGGTCTCGAGTGCGTTGCGATAACTCGCGTCGACGCCGTTGACGTCGGCGCGCATCGACGCGATGAATTCGTCCGCGGTCGCGCCGCCGTCGCGCAACACTTTGCGCCCGAGCAGATCGAGCGCCTGCACGCCGTTCGTCCCTTCGTAGATCTGCGCGATACGCGCGTCGCGCACGAACTGCTCGACGCCCCACTCGGCGATGTAGCCGTGACCGCCGAACACCTGTTGCGCCATCACGCACGCCTCGAAACCGCGATCGGTCAAATGTGCCTTCGCGATCGGCGTCAGCAATCCGACGAGGCGCTCGGCGCGCGCGCGCTCGACCGCGCCCGGCGCGTACTTCGCGAGGTCGAGCTCGCGCCCCACCAACGCCGCAAAGGCGCGACCGCCTTCGTTGTACGCGCGCGCCGTCAACAGCATCCGCCGCACGTCCGGATGCACGAGGATCGGATCGGCGGCGCCGCTCGGATTCTGCGGTCCGCTGGGCGCGCGGCCTTGCAGGCGATCGGCCGCGTATCGGCTCGCGGCCTGATACGCCGCGTCGCCGGTGCCGAGCCCTTGGATGCCGACCGACAAACGCTCGTAGTTCATCATCGTGAACATCGCGGCGAGGCCTTGGTTCGGCTCGCCGATCAGATAGCCGACCGCGGCGTCGTAGTTCATCACGCACGTCGGGCTGCCCTTCACGCCCATCTTGTGTTCGATCGAACCGCTCGCGAACGAATTGCGCGCCCCGAGCGAACCGTCGGCGTTCACGAGCACCTTCGGCACGATGAAGAGCGAGATGCCGCGTGTACCGTCGGGCGCGTTCGGCAACTTCGCGAGCACGAGGTGGATGCTGTTCTCGGTGAGATCGTGGTCGCCGTAGGTGATGAAGATCTTCGTGCCGGTGATCCGATAGCTGCCGTCGACCGCGGGTTCCGCGCGCGTGCGCATGATGCCGAGGTCGGTGCCGGCGTGCGCTTCGGTCAACGCCATCGCGCCGGCCCATTGGCCCGAGTACAGCTTCGGCAAATACGTCGCCTTCTGCGCCTCGCTGCCGTGCGTCGCGATGCACGTCGCCGCACCGACGGTCAGCGTGCCGCAGAGATAAAGCCCAGTATTGGCGGCGTAGAACATTTCCTCGAGCGCGACCGTGAGCATCTTCGGTAAACCTTGCCCGCCGAAGTCGGGGCTTCCCGCGACACCGAGCCAACCGCCGTCGGCGAGCGCGCGAAACGCTTCCTTGAAGCCCGTCGGCGTCACGACGCCGTGCGCGTGCCACGTCGAACCGGTGCGGTCGCCGCTCTGGTTGATCGGCGCCAGCTCTTCCGATGCGATGCGGCCGCCTTCTTCGAGCACCGCCGCGACGAGATCGCGCGTCACCTCCGCGAGCGCCGGAATACGCCGCCACGTCGACTCGGCGTCCAACAAATCGAACAGGACGAATTCCATGTCGCGGGTCGGGGCAACGTATTCGGGCATGGCGTCCTCTATCGCCTAACGAATGTGTGCGGGCGCGTCACACGTGATCGAACGCGGCGGCGTCGATTTGCATCAATACCGCGGCGCCGGCTTCGATCGCGCGCTTGTGCGCTTCGGCGCGCGGCAACAGGCGGCCGATGAAGAAGCGCGCGGTCGCGATCTTGCCGGCGAGATACGGATCGCTCGCCTTCGAAGCGTCTTTGTTGAGCGCCTTCGACGCCGCGTGGGCCATCCGCGCCCAACAATAGGTCAGCGCCGCATAGCCGCTGTACATCAAATAGTCGACCGATGCGGCACCGAGCTCGTTCAAATCGCCGGCCGCGCGGCCCCCGGTCGCCATGCTGAGCGTCGGCCACTCGCTCGCGACGCGGTCGAGCGTGGCCCCGATGTCGGTCATCGGGCCGTTGCAGAGCTTCGCGAAGCGCTGCATCTCCTCGACGAACGCGAGCAGCGCCTTGCCTTGCGTCATCATGACCTTGCGGCCGAGCAGATCGAGCGCCTGAATCTGCGTCGTGCCTTCGTAGATCAACGTGATGCGCGCGTCGCGCACGTATTGCTCGATGCCGGTCTCGTGGATGAACCCGTGGCCGCCGAAGATCTGCACCGCGTGATTGACGCTTTCGAACGCGGTCTCCGTGAGGAACGCCTTCACGATCGGCGTCAGGAAACTCAGCATCGTCTCGGCCGCGTCGCGCTGTTCCGGCGGTCCGAACTCGGCCAAGTCGGCTTGTTGGGCGGTGAAGTACGCGAGCGCGCGGCCGCCCTCGACGAACGCTTTTTGCGTCAACAGCATGCGCCGCACGTCGGGGTGCACGATGATCGGATCGGCCGGACCGCCGGGGTTCGTCGGGCCGGTCAGCGCACGCATCTGCAAACGTTCGCGCGCATAGGCGAGCGATGCTTGATACGCCGCCTCGGCAAGTCCGACGCCTTGCATGCCGACACCGAGTCGGGCGGCGTTCATCATCGTGAACATGCAGCGCATGCCTTCGTTCTCGGCGCCGACTCGATGACCGATCGCACCGTCGAAATCGAGCACGCACGTCGCGTTGCCGTGAATGCCCATCTTTTCTTCGATGCCGGTGCATTTCACGCCGTTGCGCGCACCCGGCGAACCGTCGTCGTTCAGCAGGAACTTCGGCACGATGAAGAGCGAGATGCCTTTCGTGCCGGCCGGCGCGTTCGGCACGCGTGCGAGCACCAAGTGCAGAATGTTGTCGACGAAATCGTGTTCGCCGGCAGAAATGAAGATCTTGGTTCCGGTAATCGCGTACGTACCGTCGGCGTTCGGGAGCGCCTTGGTGCGCAAAATGCCGACGTCGGAGCCCGCTTGTGGCTCCGTCAAACACATCGTGCCGGTGCATGCGCCCGACAAGAGCAACGTCAAAAACCGTTGCTTCTGGTCCGGCGTGCCGTGGCGCTCGAGCGCGTTCATCGCGCTATGCGACAGGTCCGGATACATCGTCCACGCCATGTTCGCGATCGTCATCGGCTCTTCGACGATCAAGCTCATGCTGTGCGGCAACGCCTGCCCGCCGTAGGCGACGTCGCCGGTCATGCCGGTCCAACCGTTCGCGACATAGGTCTTGTACGCTTCTTTGAAGCCTTTCGGTGTCGTCACGACGCCGTCGCTGAAACGACAGCCGTCGCGATCGCCCGTCTTGTTCACCGGATGCAGTTCCGTTTCCGCGAAGCGGGCGGACTCGTCGAGGATCGGATCGAGCAGGTCGCGTGTGACGCGCTCTCGGTCGGTCAAGCGCGCGTAGTGCGCCTCGAAGTCGAACACGTCGTACAACAGAAAGCGCATGTCGCGCAGCGGCGTGCGGAAATCCGCCATCTCGTCTCGTGTCCCGTCGGTGGTTTTTGGCTACTTCTACGCTCGCGTTCGCGCGTTGCTACGGCGAATGCGAGCGCGTTCGGGGCACCTTAACGTTGCGCAGTCGCGGGTGTCAAAACGCCGCGCGAATTTCGGATCAGGCGCGTACGTCGAGCAAGAAACCGAGGACTTCGTCGGCCGTCGCCACGACCTTCGCAGACGCCTGCACCTGCCGCGCGTGGACCCTGAGATCGACGATCGCTTCGACGGCGTCGGTCAAACGGTCGGGCGACGCATCGACTTTGACGACGTCGTTGTCGGACGCAGAGTTCGAACGGTCATCCAAGTTCAGGTCGGCGATGTCCTGCGCCGCTCGATTCATTCCCTTGAGACCCGACTGAATGCCGTTCAATCCCGATTGCAGAATCGGAGGTACGGCCATGGTCGACTCGGTGCTTGGAGAATCGCTGCCGAGCTTACTCGAGCGCACACATCGGGGCGGTTGCGGCCTACGCGGCTGTGAGACGGCGCACAGTGCGGCAACGACGTACATCGCGCTATCACGGTGCATGCGCCGCATCCCACGCCCACTTCGCCGTGCCGCCGACGCCTTGCTCTGGGCGCTGCTACCGGGCCACTGCCTCATGTGCGATCAAGCGAGCGAACGCCGCGCGGACCTCTGCGACGCATGCAGCGACGCGCTGCCGTGGATCGATCGCGCCTGTGTTCGTTGCGCGCTGCCGAGCGACGCGTCCTATTGCGCCGACTGTCAGCGCCGACCGCCGCCGTTCGAGCGCGCGATCGCACCGCTCGAATACGCCGATGCAACCATCGCGATGGTGCACCGCCTCAAGTTCGGCGGCAGCCGAATCGACGCGCGCGTGCTCGGCACTTTGCTCGCCGCGCGCGTGCGCACGGCTTACGCCGACGCGCCGTTACCCGACGTGATCGTGCCGGTTCCGCTCGGACGCGCCCGTCTCCTGCGGCGCGGTCACAACCAAGCGGCATTGCTCGCGCGTTGGGTCGGTGCGGCGCTCGCCGTTCCCATCGACTACGTGTCGTGCGCGCGCATCCGTCACACCACGCCGCAAGCCGGTTTGAGCCGTGCGGCCCGGCTGCACAACCTCGCGGGCGCGTTCGAAGTCGTCGGCTCGTTCGCGGAACGCCGCGTCGGCATCGTCGACGACGTGATGACCACCGGCAGTACGGTCGCCGCCGTCGCCCGCGCGCTGCGAGTCGCCGGCGCTGCGTCGATCGACGTCTGGTGCGCAGCGCGAACCGTGCCCGCGTCGCACAGCGACGTTCGCGCGCGCGGGATCGACCACCGCGACTGTTAGAATGCGGCCACCGACCGAGGGGGCTCGCGATGTCTGCAACGAATTTTCGGTGTCCACCGTCTCGATGTCCGTCCGCCGCGCGACCTTCGTCGCGCGCCCCATGGCCATCGATCGCCCGCTGCTTGTCGATCCTGCTGCTGTGCGTCGCGAGCGGCGCGAGTCGAGCCGCCGAACCGCTGCGCATCGCGGTCACCGCGAGTTTCGAAAGCACGTTCGAAGCGTTGCGCACGGCATACGCGAAGCAATCGTCGGAGCGCATCGATCCGACGTACGGTTCGTCGAGCGCGCTGTATTTGCAGATCGTCGCCGGCACGCCGTACGCCGCGCTCTTCTCCGCCGACTCCGATCGCACCGAGAAACTCGTCGGCGAAAGCCGCGCGAAAGCGACGAGCCGCTTCGTCTACGCGATCGGCCGATTGGCGCTATGGACACCCGGCGCCGGCGCGCCGCCGCCGTTGGCGTGGTTAGCCGACTCAGCGCATCGCGTCGCGATCGCCGATGCGGGCACTTCTTCGTACGGCCTCGCCGCGAAACAAGCGCTGATGTCGATGAAACTCTGGGACTCCGTCCAATCGCGCATCGTCATTTCCAACGGCGACGCCGAGGTGATGCAGGCGATCGAAGCAAAATCGGCGCCGGGCGGATTCGTTCCGTACGGCATGCTGCTGACGCAATACAAGGGCAAACCGCCGACCGACGACGTCTGGGTCGTACCGCAGAACATGTACGAACCGATCGTGCAGGAAGCGGTCGTGCTCGACGGCCCCGACGCGCTGCGCGCGCAGGAATTCCTGACCTTCGTCGCATCGGACGCCGGCCGCGCGATCATCTCCGCCGACGGCTACGCCGTGCTGGCGAGCGTCCATTGAGCGACGCGCACGGCGACGAGACCCCGTACGCCCGGCTGTCGCCGGATTCGATTCTCGACGCGATCGACGCGCACGGTTATCGCTGCGACGGTCACCTGCTCGCGTTGAACAGCTACGAGAACCGCGTGTATCAAGTCGGTCTCGACGACGGCCGCAAGATCATCGCCAAGTTCTACCGTCCCCAACGGCTGAGTGATGGCGCAATCCTCGAGGAGCATGCGTTCCTCGCCGATTTGGTCGACGTCGAACTGCCGTGCATCGCACCGTTGCGCAGCGAAACCGGCCAAACGTTGTTCGAGCACGACCACTACCGTTTCGCGTTGTTTCCGCGCCAAGGCGGCCACGCGCCGAACCTCGAATCGGACGAAGCCCTGCGCGCACTCGGCCGCACCCTGTCGAGGCTGCATCGCGTCGGCCGCACGAAGCGGTTTCGCCATCGCCCGCCGTTCACAGCCGAACGGCTCGGCACGCAATCGCGCGATTTCTTGCTCGAACACGGCTTCGTGCCGGACGAATTGATCGACGCATACACGTCGGTCGCGGCGCATCTGCTCGAACGCATCGAGCCGCTGGAGATTCCCGCCGCCGGCCGCATCCACGGCGACTGTCACCCCGGCAACGTGCTGTCTCGCGACGACGCGCCGTACTTCGTCGACTTCGACGACACGGTCATGGGACCGGCGGTGCAAGACCTATGGATGCTGCTGTCGGGCGACCGCGAGGAGCAGACGCGCGCACTCGCGAAGGTGCTCGAAGGCTACGAGACGTTCCTCGCGTTCGACACGCGCGAGCTCGCGTTGATCGAAGCGTTGCGTTCGCTGCGGATCATGCACCACGCGGCGTGGATTGCACGGCGCTGGAACGATCCGGCGTTTCAACAAGGATTCCCCGCGTTCGGCGGCATGCGGTATTGGTCCGAGCACGTCCTGCATCTGCGCGAACAGCTCGCCGCGCTCGACGAACCGCCGCTCGCACCGTAACGGCGCACGCTCGATGCGCCCCACCGAGCGCAGGTCATGCGCAGGCTAGATCATCACACCCAACTCGAGCGCACGCGCCACCGGATTCGCGTATTGCGCGACGATCTGTTCGCGCAGCGTCGGTTCGAGCGTTTGCAAGCGCTGCTCGAACTCGTGCAGGCGCGTACTGTCGTTTTCCGGCGCGGGACACGGCAGGCCCGCAAGGCGCGCGGCGAGAAAGTGCGTCGGGAACAAGCGGAACCCGCGCGCGATCTGACGATCGATCTCGGCCGCGACGGCGTCGGCGTCTGCAAATTCCCCCTTGAACGGCGGCAGGATGCTCAAATGCACGCGCCCTTTGCGGCCGGTGACGCCGGTGATGATACTGCGCAGATCCTCGCCCGGCATTTTCTTGTACGAGCCCGTAGCCGCGAGCGTCGCGAGCTCGCGCGCCTTCAGTTCGTCGCACGGATCGATTTCGTACGACACCGCGACCGGCACGATCGACAACCGCTCGATCATCTGCGTGATGTCGGGGACGTCCTTGCGATACGCGAGCGACAGCATCTTGATCAACGCCGGATCGGTCAGGTCGCGGCCGTCCTTCGCGCGCCCTTCGCGCTGCGCGATCCACACCGAATGACCGGTCTCGATCGAATGGCGGATGTAGCGGGAGGTTTGCGACATCGCCGCGAACGCCAGCTTCGCGCCTTTCTTGCCTCGGTGAACGACGAAACCCTTGTTCAACCGCATCACGTCTGCCGCATAGCCGGTACGCAGCAAGTTGTCGCCGATCGCCATACGCGTCGTCGGGTGGCCGGCGCGGAATAGCGCCAAGTTCATGAAGCCCGAGTCGAGTGTGATGTCGCGATGGTTCGAGATGAATAGATGGCTCAAATCCGGCTCGAGCCGTTCGATGCCGGTGACCGTGAAGCCGTCGGTCGAGTCGCGAATCATCTGTTCGAACAGATTCGCGAGAACTTGTTGGAATGCGTCGACGGAATCGATCTTCTCGAACGCGGCGCGCAGTCTCCGGCCGACCAACGCCCGAGCGATGCCCGGCAGCCACCGACTCAGCGATGGGGCGGCATAGCGGGAGAGGTCGCGCTGCAGCGTCGGATCGCGCGCGAGCCTGCGCAACACCGCCGCAACTTCGTCGTCCCGATAGGGCCTGATCTCCTCGAAGTCGCTCACTTACCGTCCGCAATGCATCTGAAAGGGATACCCGACGTCCTCCACGGTGCGGTGCAGGCTAGCCAAAAGCCGCGCGACACAAAAGTGGCGCGTTCATCTACCATCGGTCGCTCACCCGCATCGGGAGCGCAGCGATGGCATCACTCGGGATTCGTCCCTACGAAAAAGGTCTCGTCGATTTGGGGCACGGCGGTTATGCGTGGCTGCAGCCCGACGGCGGTTGGGGTTGGAGCAATGCCGGCCTCGTCACCGACGGCGAGCACGCGTTGCTCATCGACACGCTGTTCGACGTGCGCCTCACGCGCGAGATGCTCCGCGCGATGAAGGACGCTGCGCCGACGGCGCGTATCGAGCACCTCGTCAACACGCATCGCAACGGCGACCATTGCAACGGCAACCAACTCGTCAAAGGCGCAGAGATCATCGCGTCGAAGGCGACCGTCGACGAGATGCTGCACGAGTCGCCGCGCATGATGACGTCGCTGATGAAGCAGGCGCCGCAGATGGGCGAAGTCGGCGAGTTCTTTCAATACTGCTTCGGCGCATTCCACTTCGAAGAAGTCGAGCAGACGTTGCCGACGCGCACCTTCGAAGGCGCGTTGGACGTACGCGTCGGCGACAAGGTCGTCGCGCTGAAGGAAGTCGGCCCGGCGCACACCGACGGCGACGTCATCGCGTACGTGCCCGCCGATCGCGTCGTCTACACCGGCGACATCCTCTTCATCGAGGGCCATCCGATCATGTGGTCCGGGCCTGTCGGCAATTGGATCGACGCGTGCAACTACATCGAGTCGCTCGACGCCGATCTCATCGTGCCGGGCCACGGACCGATCACCGACAAGCGCGGCGTGCGTGCCGTGCGCGACTATCTCGCCTACATCCGCGACGAGGCGCGCAAACGCTACGACGCCGGCATGGATTCGTTCGATGCCGCGTGCGACATCGCGATGACCGACTACGACTCGTGGGGCGACGGCGAACGCATCGCGGTGAACGTCGCGACGCTCTACAAGGAGTTTTCGGGTGACAAGGCGCCGAGCGACATCACGAAGCTGTTCGGCCAGATGGCGAAACTGCATCGCGCGCGCGGATGACGTCGGTTCGAGACATGCAGATCGCGCCGCGCCCGAAACGGACCTAGAAAAACCCTGCAAAAAAAGAAGGGGTGCCTTGCACCCCTTAGACGCTTCAGACTGCCCGCGCTGACTACGACGTACGTCGCCGCAGCATCACCAATGCGCCGACGCCCGCCGCGAACAGCAGGTAGACGCTCGGATTCGGAAGACGGAACGGGATCACGCCGACTGCGATGGCCGCAGCGACGCCGACTGCGATCACCAGTGCAGCAGCGATCAGGATACGAGTCGACATGAGATCCCCCGAATTCTTTTGGTATGCGCGAAACAGGGGCGCAAATTAGCAGAGCGACCATTGCAACGAAGTGACGAGAATGTAAACGGACGTCACACTCCGGCGCTCGAACCCATCACACGAACAATCCGACCGAGGACGCATTCATGGATCTCGGACTCTCCGGCAAAACCGCGCTCGTGACCGGCAGCCATCGCGGCACCGGAACCGTGATCGCACAGGGTCTGATCGCCGAACACGCGACGGTGCTCGTGCACGGCTTCACGCGCGACGAAGCGAGCCGCGCCTGCGAGACCCTCGGCGGCGGCGTTCCGGTCCACGGCGACATCGCGACCGAGTCCGGCACCGCGACATTGATCGAACAATGCGGCGCGCGGCCGCTCGACATCCTCGTCAACAACTACGGCACGGCCGGACCCGGCCGATGGGACGACGCCGACGAGGCGGCTTGGCTCGACATGTATCAACGCAACGTGCTTTCGGCGCAGCGCCTGATCCGCTTCGTGCTGCCGACGATGCGCGCTCGGCGGTGGGGCCGAATCATCAACCTCGGCACCGTCGGTTCGACCCGGCCCGCCGCGCGGATGCCGCACTATTACGCCTCGAAAGGCGCACTCGCGACGCTGACGATGAGCCTCGCGAAAGAAGTCGCCGGCACCGGCATCACCGTCAACCTCGTGTCGCCTGGACTCATCCGCACCGCCGAAGTCGAAGCGGCCTATCTCGCCCAAGGTCGCCGCGAAGGCTGGGGCGACACGTGGGCCGCGGTCGAACCGCACGTCGCGAAGGACATTCCGATCGGCCGCATCGTCCGGCGCGACGAGGTCGCCGACCTCGTCGCGTTCCTGGCGAGCCCGCGCGCCGACGCGATCCACGGCCAGAACATCCGTATCGACGGCGGCGCGCTCGGCGTCCTGACCTGACCCCTCCGCAGGCCGCGGCCCGCAATGCGCGTCATCGGTTTCTCGAACGCGCCAACGCGACCGCACGTGCCGTTCGCGCGGCTCGACGTTGGCGGCAGACGCGCGCACCGACATGGCCGCGCGCCTTGCCATGCCGGGCCCAAATACGCTTGAATCACTGCCCTTTTCGTACCTTTCCATCACGGTCAGCCCATAGGATCCGAGCATGAATTTCGAGTTTTCGGACGAACAGAATTTGTTGCGCGAACAGGCCCAGTCGTTCCTCGCCGACAAGTGTCCGCTGACCGCGGTACGCCGCGTGCTCGACGGCGCCGAGTCGTACGACGCACCCCTCTGGCGCGGCATGATCGACCTCGGCTGGACCGCGACATCGATCCCGGAAGAGTACGGCGGCCTCGGCCTC
>DASRZO010000037.1:0-11367 GCA_035686405.1 Pseudomonadales bacterium
CCTTGAATCTCGACGAAACCGCCGCCGTCGAGCATCACGATGTTCATGTCGGTGTCGGCCGACGAATCTTCCGCGTAGTCGAGATCGAGCACAGGCACGCCGGACCACACGCCGACCGACACCGACGCGACCCAATGCCGCCACGCCTTCCCGAGGTCGACGTTCGGCAACGACCGCACCGCGTCGTACAGCGCGAGGCAGCCGCCGGTGATCGACGCGGTGCGTGTGCCGCCATCCGCCTGAATGACGTCGCAGTCAATTCGAATCGTCCGCTCGCCGATCGCTTTCGTGTCCACCGCCGTTCGGAGCGACCGGCCGATCAGCCGTTGAATCTCGACCGTTCTGCCGTTCTGTTTGCCGCGAGCCGCTTCGCGATCCGAACGCGTGTGCGTCGCACCCGGCAGCATCCCGTATTCGGCCGTCACCCAGCCGCGACCGGCACCGCGCATGAACGGCGGCACGCGATCTTCGACGCTCGCCGTGCAGATCACCCGCGTGTCGCCGAACTCGACCAGTACCGAACCCGCCGCATGCTTCGTGAACTTGCGCGTGAAGCGAACGGCGCGCAGCTCATCCGGCGCGCGGCCGCTCGGGCGACTCAACGTCGCGGATGTCGATGGGGCCATGCTGATCTCCGTAGGGCGTCGAGCGAACGCGGATTATACGCACGCGCCTCGCGCTGCCGGACGCACAAATCGTTGAGTTAGAATGCGCAACCGTTCGGACTCACTGATGGCGCAGATGATTTACAGCATGACCGCGTTCGCGCGCGTCGACGTGCCGTACGATTCCGGTTCGCTGCAGTGGGAAATTCGGTCGGTCAATCACCGCTACCTCGAACTTCAATTTCGTCTCCCGGACGCGTTTCGCGACTTGGAATTTCCGCTGCGCGACGCGCTGCGGGCGAAGCTCAAGCGCGGCAAGGTCGATTGCACGCTACGCGTATCGGCGGCCGTCGGCCCGGCCCATCTCGAGATCAATCGGCCGGCGTTGCTGCATTTGCTCGCGACGATCGAGCAGTTGCGACGCGACGCGCCCGAAGCGGCGCATTGCGATCCGCTCGACATCCTGCGCTGGCCCGGCGTGTTGGTCGAGCCGGCCCACGACGCCGAAGCCGCGCGCGCCGCGATCTCGTCGGCATTTGCGCAGGCGCTCGCCGCGCTAGAAGCCCACCGACGCCGCGAAGGGGCGCTGCTCGGCGATTTGATCGCGACGAAGCTCACCGAGATCGAGCAGATCGCCGGCGGCGTGCGCGGCATCGTCGCGACCCTCGCGAACACTCAACGCGAACGGTTGCGCGCGCGCGTCGACGAACTCGCGCTCACGGTCGAGCCCGAGCGTCTCGAGCAGGAGTTGCTATTGCTGTTGCAGCGTTCCGACGTCACGGAGGAACTGGATCGTCTCGGCGTCCACGTCACGGAGGCGCGCAAGAGCCTCGCCGGCCCCGGACCGCACGGCCGGCACCTCGATTTCTTGCTGCAGGAACTCAACCGCGAGGCGAACACGATCGCGTCGAAGTCGATCCTCGCCGAGACCGCGCAACGCGCGATCGATCTGAAGGTGATCATCGAGCAGATCCGCGAGCAGGCGCAGAACATCGAATGAGTGCCGACGTGCAGCCTGGTTTGTTGCTGGTGGTTTCGGCGCCGTCGGGTGCCGGCAAGACGAGCCTCGTCAACGCGCTCGTGAGCCACGACGCGAACATCGTCGTTTCCGTGTCGCACACCACGCGGGCGCGCCGAGGCAAGGAACGCGAAGGCGTCGAGTACTTCTTCGTCGATCCGCCGACGTTTGCCTCGATGCGCGACGCCGGTGCGTTCCTCGAGCATGCGACCGTGTTCGGCAACAGCTACGGCACGTCGCGGGCCATGGTCGAACGCGAGCTCGCCGCGGGCCGCGACGTCTTGCTCGAAATCGATTGGCAAGGCGCCCAACAGATCCGGCGATCGTTTGCACAGGCGATCACGCTGTTCGTCCTGCCGCCGTCGCACGCGACGCTCGACCAGCGCCTGCGCGGTCGCGCCCAAGACGACGAAGCGGCGATCCGCAAACGCACTGCCGAGGCGGTCATCGAGATGTCGCACTACGCCGAGTACGACTATCTGATCGTCAACGACCGCTTCGACGAAGCCGTCGCCGACCTACAGGCGATCATTCGCGCCGAACGGCTCCGGGGTGTCCGACAAGCGCGCCGTCGAGCGGCGCTGCTGGCCGATCTCTTGTCACACGCGAAGCCGATCCAGTAAACTCCGCCGCCCTCGCGATACCGGATCCGATAGATGGCCCGCATCACCGTCGAAGACTGTCTCGAACATGTCGACAATCGCTTCTCGCTCGTGATGGTGGCGACCCGTCGAGCCCGCCAACTGGCGCGCGGCGCCGATTCGTTGGTGGCCGAAGAAAACGATAAGCCGACCGTGGTCGCGCTGCGCGAGATCGCCGACGGGCTGATCAACGACGAAATGCTTGACGCCCAAGATGCGAGAACTGAGGATGAACGGCTCGATATACCGTTCACGTTCGCGCATGAAGGAAGCGGCGACCTATGACTCGTACTTCGGGTCGCGACTAGCAGCCCAAGCCGCCGTTGATGACGTCGCCGCACCGGCGACGATCGAATCCCTCACCGAGACCCTTTCCACCTATCTGACCGCCGACCAGGTCGAGCAGGTGCGCGCCGCGTACGAATACGCGCGCGAAGCGCACGAAGGTCAGTTCCGCCGAACGGGCCACCCGTACATCACGCATCCGCTCGCCGTCGCGAGCATTCTCGCCGGCATGCGCATGGACCACCCGACGGTCATGGCGGCGCTGTTGCACGACGTCATCGAAGACACCGGCGTCGCGAAGCGAGCGCTCGGCAAGAAGTTCGGTCGCGACGTCGCAGAACTGGTCGACGGCGTCAGCAAGCTGACGACGATGTTCCGCTCGCGCGCCGAGGCTCAGGCCGAGAACTTCCAAAAGATGGCGATCGCGATGGCGAAGGATCTGCGCGTGATTCTCGTCAAACTCGCCGACCGCTTGCACAACATGCGCACGATCGGCGTGTTGAGCCCCGAGAAGCGCCGGCGTATCGCGCGCGAGACGCTGGATTTCTATGCCCCGATCGCGAATCGCCTGGGGATCCACTCGTTGAAGGTCGAAATCGAAGATCTCGCATTCAACGCACTGTATCCGCTGCGCGCCGATCGCATCCGCCGCGCGGTGGCGCATTCGCGCGGCAACCGCAAGGCGCTCATGGAGCAGATCCATCGCTCGCTCGCGACGGCGCTTCGTCGCGAGGGCATCGATGCGATCGTGACGGGTCGCGAGAAGCACATTTACTCCATCTATCAAAAGATGAAGACGCAGCGGAAGCCGTTCAACGAGATCATGGACGTGTTCGGTTTCCGCATCGTCGTCGACCGCGTCGACACCTGCTATCGCGTGCTCGGCGTCGTGCACAACCTCTACAAGCCGGTCGCTGGGCGCTTCAAGGACTACGTCGCGATTCCGAAGGCGAACGGTTACCAATCGCTGCACACGACGTTGTTCGGCATGCACGGCGTGCCGATCGAAGTGCAGATCCGCACGCGGCAGATGGAGTCGGTCGCCAACAACGGCATTTCGGGGCACTGGCTGTACAAGGCCGACGAAGCGTCGTATGCAGGCAGCCAAGCACGCGCGCGGCAATGGTTGCGCGACTTGCTCGATCTGCAGCAACGCGCCGGCAGCTCACTCGAATTCATCGAGAGCTTGAAGATCGATCTGTTCCCCGACGAGGTCTACGTGTTCTCGCCGAAGGGCGAGATCTTCGAGTTGCCGCGCGGTGCATGTCCGATCGACTTCGCGTATGCCGTGCACACCGACATCGGCAACAGCTGCGTCGCGTGCCGAGTCGATCGCGACCTGGCGCCGCTCAGCTCGCAACTGCAGAGCGGCCAAACCGTCGAGATCATCACTGCGAAGGACGCGCGACCGAACCCGGATTGGCTGACGTTCGCCGTCTCGGGCAAAGCGCGTACGGCGATACGCCAAGCGCTGAAAGACCAGAAGCGCTCGCAATCGATCGCCCTCGGCCGGCGCCTGTTGAATCGCTCGCTCGCGAACGCCGACACGTCGATCAACGACCTCGACTTCCGGCGCCTGCGCAAAGTGCTCAAAGAGTTCAACGTGCGGCGCCTGAACGATTTGCTCGAGGCGATCGGTCTCGGCAACTACATGGCGTACGTCGTCGCGCAGCGCCTGCTCGCGCCGGACCACCCGGCCACCGACGCGATCTCGATCCAGACCGGCGGTCCAGTCGCGATCCGCGGCACCGAGGGCCTGGTCATCAGCTACGGCCGTTGCTGCTATCCGGTGCCCGGCGATCCGATCGCCGGGCACATGTCGTCGGGCAAAGGTTTCGTGGTCCATATCGAGACCTGCAAGAACATGGCGGAGATCCGCCGCCGCAGCCCCAACGAGATCATTCCGGCGCGCTGGTCGGCCGACGTCGAAGGCGACTTCCTCACCGCGCTGCGCATCCAGGTCGACCGACAGAAGGGGGTGATCGCCGAGATCGCCGCGACCATCAACGAGGCCGACGCCGGCATCGACAACATCAAGGTGGATGAGCGCGACGCAGAGCTGTCGATACTCATGGTCGGCGTATTCGTGCGCAATCGGACGCACCTCGCGCGCGTCATGCGGCGCGTGCGCGTGCTGACGAACGTGCACCGCATATCGAGGATCATCGAGTGAGCGAACGCACGACGATCGCGACCCCGGACGCGCCGGCCGCGATCGGCACGTATTCGCAAGCCGTGCGCGTCGGCCAAACGGTCTATCTCTCCGGCCAGATCGCACTCGATCCGGTGACCGGCCAATTGGTCGGCGGCGAAATCGATGCGCAAATCCACCAAGTGTTCAAGAATCTGCGCGCCGTCGTCACGGCCGCCGGCGGCGCATTCGATCACTGCGTGAAGCTGACCGTGTATCTGACGACGATGGCGAACTTCCCCCGCGTCAACGAAATCATGGCCGGGTACTTCGCGAAACCGTATCCCGCGCGCGCCGCCGTCGGCGTCAACGAACTACCGCGCGGCGCGCTGATCGAAATCGACGCCATTCTGGTGTTGCCCGACGGCCGGTGACCGGCGTCCGCCCCCGTCCACCCACGAGTAGCGCTGCGCCGCGCGCGGTGACGGCGAACGCGCTCGCGCCGAACGCGAGTATCGACACGCTGCGCGGCGTCGGCCCGGCATTGAAAGACAAGCTCACGAAGCTGCGCATCCATACGGTGCTCGATCTGCTGCTGAATCTGCCGCACCGCTATCAAGACCGCACGCGGATCACGCCGCTGAACGCCTTGCAGAACGGCGTCGAAGCAATGGTCGTCGGGCAGGTACTCGACAGCCGCATCGCGTACGGGCGCCGGCGCAGTTGGCTCGTCACCATCGGCGACGATCACGGCTTCATCAACCTGCGTTTCTTCCATTTCAACGAACGCCAGCGCAGTGCGGTCACGAACGGCATGTACGTTCGCTGCTTCGGCGAAGTCCGCGCCGCCTCCAACGGTTTCGAGATGGTGCATCCCGAGTACAAGGCGTTTCCAAGCGCGCCGGACGCGCCCGAGCCGCGCCTGACGCCGGTCTATCCGACCACCGAAGGCCTCACGCAAACGCGTCTCGCAGGATTGGTGCGGCACGCGCTCGCGGCGCTCGACGCGTGGACGCCGCCGGACGTGTCCGAGTGGCTGCCGGCCGATCGAAGGATGGACTTGCGCAGCGCGTTGCGCGTACTGCACGAACCCCCGATCGGCATCGACGCGACCGCGCTCGACGCTGCGCGCGCGCGCATCGCGCTCGACGAGCTGATCAGCAATTTGATCGTATTGAAGCGCCACAAGCGCGATCGGGAGTCCGAGCGAACCACCGCCCTGCCACGATCGCAGCAACTCGGGCGGACGCTGCTGAAGCGCCTCGGCTTCGAGCTTACCGGTGCGCAGCGGCGCGTGCTTCGCGAAGTCTTGCTCGACCTCGAACGCGACGTTCCGACGTTGCGCTTGATTCAAGGCGACGTCGGTAGCGGTAAGACCGTCATCGCGGCATTCGCCGCGATTCGTGCGGCCGAGCAAGGTTGTCAGGCGGCGATCATGGCGCCGACGGAGATTCTGGCCGAGCAGCACTATCTGAATTTCTCCGGTTGGCTCGAACCGCTCGGCATTTCGGTGCGACTGTTGACGGGACAGATGTCTGCCGCCGAACGAACCCGAACGCGCGCAACGATCGCGAGCGGCGACGCGCTCGTCGTCGTCGGGACACATGCGTTGTTCCAGAGCGACCTCGAGTTCGCCAAGCTCGCGCTGATCATCATCGACGAGCAGCACCGTTTCGGGGTCCACCAGCGGATGGCGCTGCGCTCGAAAGGCGTGTTGCCGCATCAGATCGTGATGACGGCGACGCCGATCCCACGGACGTTGTCGATGACGCTATACGCCGACATGGATGTCTCCGTCATCGACGAGTTACCGCCGGGACGACAACCGATCGACACGCTCGTCGTCGGCGATACGCGGCGCGACGAGATCGTCGCGCGCATTGCCGACGCGTGCGCGCACGGTCGCCAAGCATATTGGGTCTGCACGCTGATCGAGGAGTCGGACGCACTCGACTCTCGCGCCGCCGAGACCACGGCCAACGAGCTCGCGCGCGCCTTACCGAAGTTGTCGGTCGGCCTGTTGCACGGTCGTCTGTCGAGCCGCGACAAGGCAGCCGTGATGGATCGCTTCAAATCCGGCGACATCGATCTCTTGGTCGCGACGACGGTCGTCGAAGTCGGCGTCGACGTTCCGAATGCAACGTTGATGGTGATCGAAAATCCGGAGCGACTCGGGCTCGCCCAGCTGCACCAATTGCGCGGCCGCGTCGGGCGTGGCCACGAGCGCAGCCGTTGCGTGTTGCTGTACAAAGCGCCGCTGTCGGCGCAAGGCCGAGCCCGGCTGGCGGTGATGCGCGAGACGACCGACGGCTTCCGCATCGCCGAAGAGGACTTGAAACTGCGCGGCCCCGGCGACGTGCTCGGTACGCGTCAAACCGGCGAACAGCAGTTCCGCGCCGTCGACCTGCTCACCGACGCGCATTGGGTACCGATCGCGGCAGACATCGCGGCGCGCATCGTCGCCACGCGTCCCGATCTGGCGAACGAACTCGTTGCGACCTGGTCGCCGAAGCAGGCGGACTACACACAGGTCTAAGCGGGTCGGGGCAGCCCGGCGCGTCCGGCAACGCCTTCTATACTTCGTTGATTCGGCTACGCGAGAGTCACCCACGCCATGGAACCGTCCAAGGATGGACAGGGCGCCGATCGCCGCCGCGCCCGTGCGCTGATCGTCGGCGACGACGCGAAGAAGCTGCACTTGATCGCGCCCGACACGGCGCTCGTCGATCTATCGGTGTTGAATCAATGGTCCGGCCGGCAGCTCCGCACCGAGAGCTTCGAGCCGATCGCCGCGATCCCCGGGTTTTACCAACATCCGCTCGTGATCGATCGTCGCGTTGCCGAGTGGGATCCGCTCGCGCTCGCGACCGAACGACCGGACGAATACGTGACGCTGACGCGCGCCGAATTCGACCGCGACGCGGCATCCGCGTCGGTGCTCGACTTCTGCATCGACGTCGGCCCCGATCCAACCCCGACCACCACCGCGAACGATCACGCGCAAGTGATCGCAAGCGTGCGCGCGTTCACCGAGCTGCGGCTGCGGCAACGCCTCGATCAAACGCTGACGATTCCGCCGCTGCCGGAGGCGACGCGACGAATCCTGGAACTCAAAGCCGACCCCGACTTCGACGTGCGCGATCTGACGCGCGTGGTCGAAGCGGACCCCAGCTTGTCGGCACGCATCATCGGTTGGGCCAACTCGGCGTACTACGGTCTACGCGAACCAGTGCGTTCGATCGGAGACGCGATCGTTCGCGTGATGGGTCCGCAGGCGACGCTCAACATGGCGCTCGCGATCGCGATGCAACAGGACCTCAAAGTACCGAAGGCGCACGTGCGCGGCATGTCGCCGTATTGGCTGCAGGCGATGTACGCCGCGGCGACGATGGAGACGCTCGCGACTCTGGTCGACACGCCGAAGCGACCGTTGCCGGGCTACTGCTACCTCGCGGGATTGCTCGCGAACTTCGGGACGCTGGTGATCGGCCATGTCTTTCCGCCGTTCTACGCTGCGATTTGCCGCGAACAGGAAGCGAACCGACACCTTCCGCACACGTACGTCGATCAACACGTGCTCGGTGTGCCGCGCGAACTCTTCGCGGCTGCGCTGCTCGAGAGTTGGTCGGTACCGAAACCGGTCAGCGACGCAGTGCGGTTCCAATACGTCGACGATCACGCCGGCCCGCACGCGACATACGTCGACCTACTGCGACTGACACACCAGTTGCTCGCGAATCGAGATTTGTCCGACGCACCGCGCGGACCGATCGATCAGCAACTCCTCGCGAAACTCTCGCTCGACGCGAGCGCCATCGACAATGTGTTAGCGGTGATTGCGGAATCGGCGGAACAATTGGATGGAATGGCGCATGCGGCCACGTGCTGAGCGATCAGCCGACCTCGATCATCTCGAAGTCTTCTTTGCTGACGCCGCACTCGGGGCAGACGAAATCGTCGGGAACGTTTTCCCACGCGGTGCCGGGCGCAATGCCTTCGTCGGCGTATCCTTCGGCTTCGTCATAGATCCAGCCGCAAACGATGCATTGCCACTTTCGCATCCGCGTGCGCTCTCTTCGGGTCCACTGCGAGGCGCGTACGCTACTTGCGTCCCCGTGAAATTGCAATGAGCCGGGCCGCGTACTCGCCGGTCGCAATGCCGCTGTCGTGGTACTGCCATGCCGGCCCGATCTCAAACCGCTACACTCGCCGCGCACGAACTCGAGATATCAGCGTGGCTTCGCTCGCGCGACGGTTGCCGCTCTATCTGCGCTTGATGCGCTTCGACCGTCCCGTTGGGACGTTGTTGCTCTTGTGGCCGACGCTCGCCGCGCTGTGGATGGCCGCCGCGGGCAGACCGCCGCTCGCGCTCATCGTCGTGTTTGCAGTCGGCACGATCGTCATGCGCGCGGCGGGCTGCGTGATCAACGACTACGCCGATCGCGACTTCGACGCACACGTCGAGCGCACGCACGATCGTCCGCTCGCGGCGAAACAGATCTCGGAGTTCGAAGCGCTCGCTCTGTTCGCGGTACTGCTTGCCATCGCACTACTGCTGCTCTTCTTTCTCAACGGCGCGACACAACGGCTCGCCGTCGGAGGCGCCGCGATCGCGACGCTGTATCCGTTCATGAAGCGTTGGACGTATCTGCCGCAAGTCGTGCTCGGCGCCGCGTTCAGCTGGGGCATCGTGATGGCATTCGCCGCGACCTCGGGTCTATCCGACGCGACGTGGCTGATGTTCATCGCGAGCGTGTTGTGGATCGTCGCGTACGACACGATGTACGCCATGGTCGATCGCGACGACGACCTGCGTGTCGGCATCAAATCGACGGCGATCCTGTTCGGCCAGGCCGATCGCGTCATGGTCGGCGCGCTGCAAGCATCGACGGTCGTTACGCTCGCATTGCTCGGCTTGCAACTGCACTACGGCATCGCTTACTTCGCCGGCCTCGCCGTCGTGACGGCGCTGTTCGTACATCAACAGCGGCTCATCCGACGCCGCGAACCGGCGCGCTGTTTCGCCGCGTTTCGCAACAACGTCTGGGTCGGGTTCGCACTATTCGCCGCAACCGTCGTCGAATTGGAGTTGCCGGCACTCGTCAAATCGTTCGAGGGAACGTAATGGAACGTTACATTCCGTTCGGGATCGTGGTGATGCTGTGGTTGTCGACGACGTCGGCCGTGATGGCCGGTCTGCCGTGGTGGCCCTCGATCGGACTGTTGGCACTGGTGCTGCTCGGCAGTTGGGATCTGCTGCAACGCAAGCACAGTCTCTTTCGCAACTATCCCCTGACCGGTCACTTCCGCAACATCGCCGAAGAAGTGCGCACGCAGATCCGCCAGTACTTCATCGAAAGCGACACCGACGGCACGCCGTTCGATCGCGAGCAGCGATCGCTCGTGTATCAGCGCGCGAAGAACGTCGTCGATACGATGCCGTTCGGAACGGAGCGGCGCGTCAACGACGTCGGTTACGAATGGATCAACCACTCGATCGCGCCGCGGCCGAAAGCCGCCGAACCCTTTCGCATCACGATCGGCAACTCGGAGTGCAAGCGACCGTACTCGTCGTCGGTGCTCAACATCTCGGCGATGAGCTTCGGCGCGCTCTCGGCGGCTGCGATCCGCGCCCTGAACAAAGGCGCAAAGATCGGCAACTTCGCGCACGACAC
This sequence comes from Pseudomonadales bacterium, assembly GCA_035686405.1. Taxonomy (GTDB): domain Bacteria; phylum Pseudomonadota; class Gammaproteobacteria; order Pseudomonadales; family Azotimanducaceae; genus DATJGR01. The sequence continues at coordinate 10,356 of DASRZO010000037.1, forward strand.
CGGTGAAGGCGGACTGTCCGACTATCACCTCGAAGGCGGCGGCGACATCATTTGGGAAATCGGCACCGGTTACTTCGGCTGTCGCGACAATGCCGGGCGATTCGATCCCGCGCGCTTCGTCGAGAAGGCCTCGAACGACGCGGTGAAAATGGTCGAAATCAAACTGTCGCAAGGCGCGAAACCTGGACACGGCGGTTTGTTGCCGGGCGCGAAGGTCAACGAAGAGATCGCGCGAATTCGCGGCGTGCCGCTCGGGAAGGATTGCGTATCGCCGCCGTATCATCAGGAATTCGATTCGCCGCGCGGTCTGCTCGAGTTCGTCGCGAAGTTGCGTGAGCTGTCCGGTGGCAAGCCCGTCGGCTTCAAGCTGTGCATCGGCCACAAATGGGAGTTCCTGGGCGTCTGCAAGGCGATGCTCGCGACCGGCATCTATCCCGACTTCATCGTGATCGACGGCAAAGAAGGCGGGACCGGCGCGGCGCCGGTCGAATTCTCGGACCACGTCGGTATGCCGCGCCGCGATGCGTTGTGGTTCGCGCAGAACGCGCTCGTCGGCGCCGGCTTGCGCGATCACTTGCGGCTCGGCGTCAGCGGCAAGATCATCACCGGCTTCGACATCGCCGTCGCGATGTCGATGGGCGCAGATTGGTGCAACTCCGCGCGCGGCTTCATGTTCGCGCTCGGCTGCCTGCAATCGCAGAAGTGCCATACCAACGAGTGCCCGGTCGGTATCGCGACGCAGGACAAGCTGCGGCAACACGCGCTCCATGTGCCGGACAAAGCGACGCGAGTCGCGAATTTCCACCGCCACACCGTCGGCGCCTTGACCGAATTGGTGGCGGCTGCGGGGCTCGACCATCCGTCGGACTTGCGCCCGCAGCACATCAATCGCCGTACGTCGTCGCGCGCGGTCGCGACGCTCGATCGAGCGTACGACTGGCTGTCGCCGCAGCAGTTGCTCCATGGCGGGGCCGACGCCGAGTGGCAGGCGCAATGGGGGCGTGCGAGCGTC
>DASRZO010000038.1:0-4832 GCA_035686405.1 Pseudomonadales bacterium
GCGGTTCGGCGACGACTTCGCGGAAGTAGTGCACGCGCAATCCTGCGGCGTATGTGGCGTCGACGGCGAACGGCCGGCCGGCGGCGTCGAGTACGGCGCCGCGCGCGCTGCGGTCGAGCCATCGCGCGCGCTCGATGTTCGGGAAGCGTGCACATAGCGCGTCGAGCACGGTGGCCCAACCGCCGATGGGCAGATGCACGGTGCTCGCCGGTATGCCGTCGCGCACGAACGGCGCCGTGCGAGAGCGGGTCGTGCGTTGTGCCGTCGCGCGGCGTTCGTCGCGGTGGCGTCGACGTTGATCGCCTTCTTTCATCGTGCAATGGGAACCAAAAACCGTTTGTGGTTCAATGCGCGCCCCCCGACGGTGGCACCGCCATGCCCCAGATCCTCGTTCAAGACTTGGAGAAGCGTTTTCGCGTGGCTGCTCGGGACCCGGGCATGTGGGGCGCCGTGCGCGGCCTCGTGCGGCGACGGTACCGCGACGTCGTAGCACTGCGCGACGTGTCGTTCGCGATCGAACCCGGCGAGATCGTCGGTTACATCGGCCCGAACGGCGCCGGCAAGTCGACGACGATCAAGATCCTATCCGGCATCCTCACCCCTTCGGGCGGCCGTTGTACGGTGAACGGCCTCGTGCCGTGGCGCGACCGCGTCGCGCACGTCGCGCGGATCGGCGTGGTGTTCGGGCAGCGCACGCAATTGTGGTGGGACCTGCCGGTCGCCGAATCGTTCGACTTGCTGCGCGACATCTACCGCGTCGATACCGCGCGCTTCGACCGCACGCGCGAAGAGCTCGTGACGCTGCTCGACCTCGCACCGCTGCTCGACGTGCCGGTGCGGCAACTGTCGCTCGGCCAGCGTATGCGCTGCGACCTCGCGGCGTCGCTGTTGCACGAACCGAGCATCGTGTTCCTCGACGAGCCGACGATCGGACTCGACGCGGTGTCGAAAATCGCGATCCGCGACTTCATCCGCAAGCTCAACGACGAACGCGGCGTGACGGTGCTCTTGACGACCCACGACATGGACGACATCGAAGCGCTGTCGAAGCGCCTGATCGTGATCAACCACGGCACGCTGTTGTCGGACGGCACCGTCGGCGAGTTGCGCGCGCGGTACGGCGCCGAGCGCCGCGTATCGGTGGAATTCGAGAGCGCGGCGCCGGCGCTCGCCGACGGCTTCGCCCAGGCGCTGGTCGCGCAACAGGGTCACCGTGCGACGTTCGCCGTCGAAGGCAAACGCGCGGCGACGTTCGTCGCGGAGCTCACGTCGCGACACGCGGTGCACGACTTGGTCGTCGAAAACCTGCCGATCGAAGAGATCATCACCCGCGTCTACGAGAGCGGCCGTGGCTGACGCGCTCCGCCCGTACCTGGCGGTGCTGACCGCGCGCTTCCGCATGCTGCTGCAGTATCGCGCGGCGGCATTCGCTGGCTTCAGCACCCAACTCTATTGGGGGGCGATCAAGCTGATGATTCTCGCCGCGTTTCTCGCGACGAATCACGCCGCGTCGCCGATGAGCGTGGCGCAGATCGCCGCGTACGTCTGGCTCGGCCAAGCGCTGCTCGGACTGTTGCCGTGGAACGTCGACCCGGAGCTGCAGGAGAAGATGATGACCGGCGCCGTCGCCTACGAGCTGCTGCGGCCGCTCGACCTATACGCGTTCTGGTATGCGCGCACCGTCGCGATGCGCACGGCGACCGCGTTCCTGCGGATGATTCCGATGATCGTCGTCGCGGCATTCGTGCTGCCGCTCATCGGCCTGCGCGAATGGGCGCTGCAGCCGCCGCCGGGCGCCGCGTCCGCCCTCGCGTTCGCGTTCTCGCTGGTCGCGATGATCGCGCTCGCGTCGGCGGTCACGATGCTGATGCACGTCTCGCTGATCTGGACGCTGTCCGGCCGCGGCGTGAATACGGTGATGACCGGCATCGTGATCATCGGCTCCGGTCTGGTCGTGCCGTTGCCGTTCTTTCCGCAATGGGCGCAAGGGCTTCTGTATTGGCAGCCGTTTCGCGGCCTCGCGGATACGCCGTTTCGAATCTACAGCGGCCACATCGATCCGCAGCACGCGGCGTTCGAGATCGGCGTGCAGCTCGCGTGGGCCGCGATCGTCGTCGCGATCGGCTACGCGTTGATGGCGCGCGCGCGGTCGCGCGTCGTCGTGCAGGGCGGCTGACGTGCGCGACGCATTGCGCCTGTACGCGCGAATGATCGGCATCTCCGTGCGCGCGCAGATGCAGCACCGGGTGTCGTTCTATCTGATGTCGCTCGGCCACTTCGTCACGAGCGGCGTCGAGATGCTCGGCGTCTACGCGCTGTTCGACCGCTTCGGCGGCTTGACGCCGTGGACGCTGCCGCAGGTCGCGTTCTTCTACGGCGTCGTCAACGTCGCGTTCGCGTTCACCGACGCACTCGCGCGCGGCTTCGATCTGTTCGGTGCGATGTTCATCAAGACCGGCAACTTCGACCGCGTGCTGCTGCGCCCGCGCAGCACGGTGCTGCAGCTCGCCGGTCACGAGTTCACGCTGTTTCGCGTCGGCCGGCTGACGCAGGGGCTCATCGTGCTCGCCTGGGCGAGCCACGCGCTCGAGCTCCACTGGACCGCCGCGCGCGTGGCGTTGCTCGTGCTGACGTTGCTCGCGACGTTCTTCTTCTTCTACGGCCTGGTCGTGCTCGGCGCGGTGCTGTCGTTCTGGACCACCGAGTCGCTGGAGATCATGAACACGCTGACGTACGGCGGCGTCGAGACCGCGCAATATCCGATGTCGATCTATCAGCGCTATTTCCAGCGGTTCTTCACGTTCGTGGTGCCGCTCGCGCTGGTCACCTACTTTCCGATTCTCGCGATTCTCGATCTCGACGATCCGCTCGGGTCGACACGTTTGATGCAGATGCTCGCGCCGTTCGCAGGTTTTGCGTTCTTCGCGATGACGCTCGGCGTGTGGCAGCTCGGCGTGCGGCACTACACGTCGACGGGGTCGTAGGCGGGATCCGCGTGAGCCGCCTGCTTAGCGGAATGCGAGCGCGGTGTTAATCTCGCTCGCTCCGTTTCGCGACGAGTCTTTCGATGCGTCGATTCATCGGCGTCGCGCGGGCGCGTGAAGCGCCCGGATTGCGCAGCGCGGGCTCTAACACTTTTCAGAAGGGGATTCGCATGTTGTTCAAGAACCGCGTGACCGAGATGCTCGGCGTCGAAGTTCCGGTCGTCCAAGCGCCGATGGGTTGGATCGCGCGCGCGCAACTGGCCTCCGCCGTGTCGAACGCCGGCGGCCTCGGCATCATCGAGACGTCGTCCGGCGAGCTCGACGCGATCCGCGAGGAGATCAAGAAGATGCGAACGCTGACGAGCAAACCGTTCGGCGTGAACATCGCGCAGGCGTTCGTGCGCGACCCGGCGATCGTGCAGTTCGTCATCGATCAAGGCGTGAAGTTCGTGACGACGTCGGCCGGCAGTCCCGAACGCTACACCGCGCAATTGAAAGAAGCCGGACTCACGGTATTCCACGTCGTGCCGAGCCTCGCGGCGGCGTTGAAGGCCGTCGAATGCGGCGTCGACGGCTTGATCGTCGAAGGCGGCGAGGGCGGCGGCTTCAAGAACCCGCGCGACGTCTCGACGATGGTGTTGCTGCCGTTGGTGCGGTCGAAGGTCGACGTGCCGATCATCGCGGCCGGCGGCTTCGTCGACGGCAAGAGCATGGTCGCCGCGTTCGCGCTCGGCGCCGAAGGGGTGCAGTTCGGCACGCGGATGGTGTCGGCGCAGGAATCACCGGTGCACGACAACTGGAAGAACGCGATCGTCAACGCGAAGGAAACCGACACGGTGTTCCTGAATCGCTTTCACTCGCCGGCGCTGCGGGCATTGCGCACCGAACGGACGACGCGGCTGGAGAAGACGCCCGACGTGAACGCGATGGCGGAGTTCGGTAAAGCGCGCGATCTCTATTTCGGCGGCGACATGGAGGCCGCGATTCCGCTGACGGGTCAGGTCGCCGGTCGCATCGACTCGGTGCGGCCGGTCGGCGAGATCATCGCGGAGATCCGCGAAGAATTTCGCAGCGTCGTGCGCGGACTCGCGCGCCAATATCCGGGCTGACCGCTTGCCGCAAGGCGTAAACGAGAAACCCCGGGGCGCGTGCCCCGGGGTTGCAATGGCCTCGAACGCAATCGAAGCGGATTAGTCCCAATCGCCTGCGCCCGGCGCGGGTGCGGTCGCCTTCTTCGGCTCCGGCGCGTCGGTGATCATGACTTCGGTCGTCAGCATCATGCCGGCGATCGACGCTGCGTTCTGCAGCGCCGTGCGCGAGACCTTGGTCGGGTCGATGATGCCCATCTCGAGCATGTCGCCGTACGCCTCGGTCTGCGCGTTGTAGCCGTACGCGCCCTCACCCGCGCGGACTTTTTCGAGCACCACGCTCGGCTCGACGCCGGCATTCGCGACGATCTGCCGGAACGGCTCTTCCATCGCGCGCAGCGCAATGTTCACGCCGACCTGCTGGTCCGGGTTCGCCGTCGTGACGCCGCGGCTGCGCAGCGCGTCCGCCGCGCGAATCAGGCTGACGCCGCCGCCGGGGACGATGCCCTCTTCGACCGCAGCGCGGGTCGCGTGCAGGGCGTCGTCGACGAGGTCCTTGCGCTCCTTCATCTCCACTTCGGTCGCCGCGCCGACGCGGATGACCGCGACGCCGCCCGCGAGTTTCGCGAGCCGCTCCTGCAGCTTCTCGCGGTCGTAGTCCGATGTCGTGTCCTCGATCTCCTTCTTGATCTGCGCGACACGGCCGGCGATCGCATCTTTCTTGCCGTTGCCGTCGACGACCGTCGTGTTGTCCTTGGTG
>DASRZO010000039.1:0-7655 GCA_035686405.1 Pseudomonadales bacterium
GCAGTGTCGAAGGAGTGCGTCAATGCGGCGAGCGGTCTGTGCTCTGTGCGTCACGCTGTGGGCGGCGACGGCGTACGCCGCCGATCCGCAAACGGCCGCGATGGACTACATCACCGCGTTGACTCAGCAGGATTTCGCGCACGCGGTGAAATTGATTCGTGCGTCGGACCTGGTCGAGTACAAAAAGACGTTCGACGAGTTGTTCAGCGCCGAGGCGGCGGCCGGCAAGAAGGACCTGTTGGTCGCGGCATTCGGCCCCGATGCGAAACTCTCGGACGCGCTCAATGCGAAGCCCGACGAAGTCTTCATCGCGACGATGAACGTCGTCATGGGTGCGGTGAAGACGGCGAACATGAAGCTCGCGGTCCAGCCGGCGAAGTATCTCGGCAAAGTGTCCGAAGACGAGCACCTGGTGCACGTCTTGGTGCGCACGTACACGAAATTGGGCGACTCGACGACGAGCCGCGTCGAAGTGGTTTCGACGGTCGCCGAGGGGAGCGACTGGAAAGTGGTGTTGCCGGATCAATTGAAGGCGATCGGGCAAGTGATGCGCCGGCAGATGGCATTGCGCGCGGCGAAGCCATGACCCGTGCTTGCGTTGCTGCGGCCGGCGACGTGCAGAAGCAGCGGAGGGCGATGCCCGACGGCTGAACGCTAACGAGACGAGAGGGGGGCTTGTCGATGAAGCGAATCGAGTCGACGTGCTCGGGGGGGAGCTAGCTGCGATGGGCGCTCGTTCCAACGACCGTATCAAGGCGACCGATCGGCGAGTGGATCTCGGCGGTTTGCGCTTCCGTTACCGCGAAGCGGGCGCGCCGACGTCGCCGCCGCTCGTGTTGTTGCATCAGCTCGGCAGCGACGCGCGCGATTGGGATGCGGTCGCGGCGGCGTTGGCCGATCGCTTCCATGTGCTGGCGCTCGATTTGCGCGGCCACGGCGAGTCGGCGCGGGCGCAGCCGTACACGTTCGAGCGCATGCGCGACGACGTCGCGCTGTTCGTCGATGCGTTGAAGCTCGAACGCTTTGCGTTGCTCGGCCACTCGATGGGCGGCACGGTTGGGTTCCTCGTCGCCGAGGCGTGGCCCGATCGCCCGCGCGCGCTCGTCGTCGAAGATACGCCGCCGCCGACCGGCTCGAATTTGCCGGAGCCGCCGCCGGAGCCGCCGACGCCGGTGGCGTTCGACTGGGCGGTCGCGCGCACGATCGTCCGCCAATTGAACCAGCCCGATCCGAATTGGTGGAGTAGGTTGAAGGACATCCGCGCGCGCACGTTGATCATCGGCGGCGGTGATACGAGCCCGATCCCGCAGCAACGGCTCGCCGACGTTGCGGCACTGATTCCGAACGCGCGGTTGGTGACGATCGAGGGCGCCGGTCATCGCGTGCACGCGACGAAGCCCGATGCATTCATACCGCTCGTGCGCGAGTTCCTGTTGTCGTGCGAGGACTGACGTGAGCGCGACCGTCTATGATCCGTTCGGCCTGACGTGGTGGGTGGGCGGCGCGAACGCAGTGACGCCGACGGTGTAAGGTCGTTAGCCGAGCAAATCGCGCATGTGCTGTTGCTCGGCCGGGGTCAACGGGGCGAAGACCGGTCGGCCGTCTTTCAAGACCGCCTTGCCGTCGTCGACGACGAGGCGACCGCGCTCGTTCGGATGGTCGAGGTAGATTTGACACAGCCCGACGCACGCGTCGCAGATGTACACGCCGGGACCGGCGACCAGTTTCGCAACCGCAGTATGCGGTTTGCCGCAGAAGCTGCATTTGAGCAGCGCTTTCGCTGCGTTCGTCGGCGCTTCGTTCATGAGTTTTCCCACCATCTGTTGAAAGCTGAGGAAGCGGACGCCGTCGGCCGGCGCGCGATCGTCCGGCTCGATGCGATCGAACGTGCGCGTTCGATATCCGCCCGCGACGCTGTGTCGAACGACCCAACGCGAGACGGACTTTCCTTTGCGATAGCCGAGATGCACACCGTCGACCACGCGCACGAAGTAAGGCTTCGCGCGGACGTCGAGTTGCGCTCTGAGTTTTCGTTCGTGGATCGGAAAAGGCACGGTGACCTCCGGCGACGTCGATACGCTACCCGATGGTGGGACGGGCGCATGTCCAATGTTTGGCCAATTCGGCGATCGGAGCGATAGTACGCGTTCATCGCGATCGAGCCCGTCAGAAATGCCGCTGTTGTTTTCATATGGAACACTGCAACAAGACGAGGTGCAGCGTTCGACGTTCGGGCGCTTGCTGACGGGGCGCAAGGACGCGCTGGTCGGCTACACGCAGACGCTGCATGAGATCGATGATCCCGACGTCGTCGCCGTCAGCGGCAAGACCCACCATCCGATGTTGGTATCCACCGGTGACCGTACCGATCGTGTCGCCGGTACCGTGTTCGAGATCACCGACGAGGAATTGCGGCGCGCCGACGAGTACGAAGTCGCGGCGTACCGGCGCGTCGAGGCGGAGCTTGCGTCGGGCGACCGCGCGTGGGTCTACGCGGACGCGCGCGACGCGGCGCGCGAAGATCGTTAGGAACGCGCGGCGGCCTCTAGCCGCGCGTGCGCCACCGCGTGCCGTCGCGCGTGTCCTCGAGTTCAATCCCCTGCGCGAGCAAGTCGTCGCGAATCCGATCGGCGAGTTCGAAGTCCCGCGCCTTGCGTGCGGCGTTGCGGGCGGCGATACGCTCTTCGATGGATGCGGCGTCGATCGCGCTGCCGGCCTTGAAGTGCTTTTCCGGATCGTCGCCGAGCAATCCCAACAGCCACGCGCCGGCGATCAGCTGATCGCGCAGCGCGCGCGCCTTGGTCGGGTCGTTGGCGCGGTGCATCTCGCCGACGATCGCGTGCATCGCCGCCAGCGCCTCGACGGTGTTGAGATCGTCGGCCAATGCATTCACGACCGCTTCCGGAAACGCGTCGATCGGCGCGTGCTTGAATTGATCGGGATGCGTCGCGTTGCCGGGCGGTGTATCGAGCAGCGCTTGATACATCCGGTCGAGGCTCGCCTGCGCTTGCTTCAAGAGATCGTCGGACCACGCGAGTTGCGAGCGATAGTTGCCCGATAGGAGCGCGTAGCGCAGCACTTCGCCGCCGTGTTTCGCGAGGAGGTCGCGCAGGTTGAGGATGTTGCCGAGCGATTTCGACATCTTCTCGTCGCCCAGCGTCAACATGCCGTTGTGCAGCCAATAGCGGACGTAGGCTTGGCCGTCGTCGACGCACGTGCCTTGCGCGAGTTCGTTTTCGTGGTGCGGGAACGTGAGATCGGAACCGCCGCCGTGAATGTCGATCGTCGGTCCCAAGTGCTTGCGGATCATCGCCGAGCATTCGATGTGCCAACCCGGCCGGCCGCGGCCCCACGGGCTGTCCCAACCGGGCAGTTCCGGCGTCGACGGCTTCCACAGCACGAAGTCTTTCGGGTCGCGCTTGTACGGTGCGACTTCGACGCGCGCGCCGTCGAGCATGTCTTCGAGCGAGCGGTGCGCGAGCGAACCGTAGTTCGGGTCGGACGGCACGTGGAAGAGCACATGACCGTCGGCGGCGTAGGCGTGGCCGCGCGCGATCAGCCGTTCGATCATGTCGATGATCTCGGCGATGTGGTGCGTCGCGCGCGGCTCGACCGTCGGCGGCAGCGTGCCGAGCGCCCGAACGTCGTCGTTGTACGCGGCGGTGAAACGCTCGGTCCATTCGGCGATCGATTCGCCGGCTTCGAGCGCCGCCTTGTTGATCTTGTCGTCGATGTCGGTGATGTTCGACGCGTAGCGTACTTTCGGATACGCGGCGGCGAGCAGCCGATAGAGCACGTCGAACACGACCGCGGGGCGGCCGTTGCCGATGTGGACGAGGTTGTAGACGGTCGGACCGCAGACGTACATCGTCACGCAGTTCGGATCGAGCGGGACGAACGGTTCTTTGCGCCCGGTCAGCGTGTTGTGCAGTTGGATGTTCATGCCGAAAAGCCCAATGAGTTCGCGATCGAAACGGAATCAGCCGAATCGAATCAGCGACAACAGCGGCGAGAAGAGCGCGGCGCGGGGCGGATGTCGTTGGGCGTGAACATGGCGCGCATTATAGCGATCAGGCGCGCGAGGGATACATGTCGTTCGGGTCGCGCTCGGGTGCGTCGACGACGGTGACGCGGTCGCCGTCGACCCGCAAATAAAAGCAGCCGTGATGACCGGTGTGACACGCAGGTCCCGTCTGCTCGACGCTCAGCAGCAGCACGTCGCCGTCACAGTCGATGCGCAGTTCGCGCAAGCGCTGCGCGTTGCCGGACTCTTCGCCTTTGCGCCAGAGCTTCCCGCGCGCGCGCGAGAAATAGCAGACCCGTCCGGTCGCGAGCGTCTCGTCGAGCGCCGCGCGATTCATCCACGCGAACATCACGATCTCGCCGGTATCGTGTTGCTGTGCGATTGCCGGAATGAGGCCGTGATCGTCGAACGCGAGCGCGTCGAGCGCCGCTGCGAGGGCGACCGAGTCGCCGGCCGCTGCGTGCTCGAGCTTGGCGAAGAATGGGTTCGACATCGTGCCGGTTCCGAACGGCTACAGGACGGACTCGAACGTCTCGAGTTCGGGATGGCCGAGGTACGTGCCCTTACGCGGGTTGGCTTGGCCGTGTGCTTTGCGGAACGCCTCGGACTGCGTCCACGCGACGAATGCCGCGCGCGACTCCCAGATCGAGTGCGATGCATACAGCGTGTGCGACTCGGTCGTCGGGCCTTTCAACAGATGGAATTGTTTGAAGCCGGGGACGCCGTCGAGAAAGCTCTCGCGCGTGCGCCACACCTCTTCGAAATCGCTTTCGTGACCCGGAGCGATCTTGAAACGATTCATCGCGATGAACATGCGGCCTCCTGCTGAACGCGGCATTGGCGACAGGGCGGCGAGCATACACCGTGCGCCGGCAAGTCGCTCATGCGCGCCGGTCGAGGTACGCATCGACGATTTCGATCAGGCGCGCACGACCGAAGCTCGCATCGTGGCCGCCGTGCACCACCTCGACCGGCAGTTCGCGCAGACGCCGCATCGTCGCTACGTAGGCCGCGATGTCGGCGCCGGGGATCTCGTCGAGCAGCGGCCCGTCGTAGATGGCGTCACCGGAGAACAGCGTGCGCGTCTGCGCCTCCCACAACCCGATGCTGCCCGGCGAATGTCCCGGCAGATGGAGCACCTCGAAGGCGCGGTCGCCGGTATCGACGACGTCGCCGTCCTCGAGCAACCGGGTCGCGGCGGCCGGATGCAGACGATGCTCCGCGACATCGAAGCCGCGCCTTGGTATGGCCGTCAGTAAGCCGGCCGATATGTCGTAGCCGATCGCCTGCAATGCCCGTCGCGTTCCCGCGTCGAACGCGGCGGGATCGAGCGGGAGGTCGTTCGCGGCGGTCGCCATCGCGTCCGCTTCGGCCGCGTGCACGTAGCGCACGGCGAACTCGTACATGCTGCCCATGTGGTCGACGTGGGTGTGCGTCGCGACGGCGATCAGCGATTTGTCGAAGAGATCTCGCGCCGCGGCTTTCAGACTCGCGACGCCGAGCCCCGTATCGATCAACAGATCGCCGTCGCGCCCGCGTACGTGCCAGATGTTGCAACGGAGCAGGGGACTGACGTGCGGTTCCCATAGCAGCGTGATGCCGGCGCCGATCGAACGGCGCTCGAACCAAGGGGACGCGACGGGATGAGAGCTCATTGCACTGCGCGTGCGTGCGGCATCGCGGCGCGGCGGATCAACGCCGAAACCGCTCGGCGAGATATGCGTATACCGCGCGCAATCCCATCGCTTCGCCGCCCTCGGGACGCCCGGCGCCGGTCGACAGGTTCCACGCCATCAGGTCGAAGTGCGCCCATGGCACGTTCGGCGAGACGAACGCTTCGAGGAAGAGCGCGGCGGTGATCGCGCCGGCATACGGCGAACTCGAACTGTTCACCATGTCGGCGGCTCTCGAGTCGAGCATCTTCTTGTACGGCTGGTGCAGCGGCATGCGCCAGATCGGATCGGCGACGCGGCGGCTCGCCGCGATCAATCCGTCGGCGAGCGCGTCGTCGTTGCAGAATACCGCCGGTACGTCGGTGCCGAGCGCGGTGCGCGCGGCGCCGGTCAGCGTCGCGAAATCGATGATGAGCCCCGGCGTGCCTTCGCACGCGAGTGCGATCGCGTCGCACAGCACCAGGCGCCCCTCGGCGTCGGTGTTGTCGATTTCGACCGTGGTCCCTTTGCGGGTGCGGATGATGTCGCCGGGACGATAGGCGTTGCCGTCGATCGCGTTCTCGACCGCCGGAATCAGCACGCGCAGCCGCACCGGGAGCTGCTGCGCCATGACGACGCGCGCGATGCCGAGCACGTGTGCGGCACCGCCCATGTCCTTCTTCATCGTGCGCATGCCGGTCGACGGTTTGATGTCGAGGCCGCCGGAATCGAAGCAGACGCCTTTGCCGATCAACGTGACCGGCGGGTGCGACGGATCGCCCCACGCGATGTCGATCAATCGCGGCGGACACGCGCTCGCGCGGCCGACCGCGTGGATGGTCGGGAAGTTGTTCGCGAGCAGCGCGTCGCCGACGGTGACCGAGCACGTCGCGCCGAACTCGCGCGCGAGTGTCGCGGCCGCGTCGGCCAGCTGTTGCGGCAGCATGTCGTTCGCCGGCGCGTTGATCAGATCGCGCACGAGTTCGATCGCGGCCAGCTGGTCGCGCAGGAGCGCGTCGTTGCAGCCGTCCGGTGCCACCAACCGCGCCGGGGGGCGCTCGGCGGTCTTGTAGCGCGTGTAGCGGTAAGCGCCGAGGCCCCAGCCGAGCGCGAGCAACTCCGCCGCCGGCTGGGTCAGGCCGCGCGCGCGATACGTTCCTTGCGGCAGCCGATACGGCAGATCGCCGAGCGCGTACAGCGGATCGGCGCCGATGACCGCGAGCACGGAGGCGTTCGCACCGTCGCCCGGCAGCCATGCGATGGTGCCCGCGTCGCCGCGATGATTCGTCGCGGCGAGCCATTGTGTGATCGTCGGCGATTGCTCGGCCGACCACGCGGGGTAATCGGCCGCGCGCACGACGTGCAGCGTGGTTGCGGCGGCGTTGCGGTCGAAACTCAGGGCGGCGTCGGCGAGGTTCGGCATGTTTTCGCTAAGCAGTGGATTTCAAATCGTCTTGAGCGGAATCGTGTTCGGCGCGGCTTGAAGCGCGAGACCGAGATTGTTCTTTTCGAGGATGCGATCTGCACGATAGCTCGAGCGCACGAGCGGCCCCGACGCGACTTCGACGAAGCCGCGCTCGAGGCCCCATTCGCGATACCGCGCGAATTCGTCGGGATGCACCCAACGTTCGACCGCCAGGTGATTCAGCGTCGGCCGCAGGTATTGGCCGAGCGTCAGGATGTCGACCGAGCGCGCGCGCAGATCGTCCATCGTCGCGCGGATCTCGTCGTCGGTCTCACCGAGCCCGAGCATCAAGCTCGTCTTCGTCAGCACGTCGGCGCGGTGCCGCTTCGCGTACGCGAGCACGCCGAGCGTCTGCGCGTAGCCGGCGCGCGGGTCGCGCACCGGATACGTGAGACGTTCGACGGTCTCGACGTTCTGCGCGAATACCTGCAATCCCGAATCGACGACCGTCGCGATCGCGCGCTCGTCTCCGCCGAAATCGGGTGTCAGCGCTTCAATGGCGGTCGTCGGGTTC
>DASRZO010000040.1:0-15795 GCA_035686405.1 Pseudomonadales bacterium
GCGCGACAACAGCACTGCGCCGCCGCTGTAGACGAAGCCGGCGCACGCGGCGACGTAGCCCCACTCGGTCAACGTCTTGTCGAATTCCTTCAAGACGTACACGAGCACCGGCCCCGTCTTCAGCCCCTCGTATTGCTCGACGGCCCAGCCGAGCACGATGAGCCCGAGCAACCACCAACGCAGCGCGCCCGACGGGAGGAAGTCGATTTCCTTTGCGCGCAGGTAGGCGAGGAAACCGGCAGACGCGTCGCGCGCGTCGCCGGGCGCACTGCGCGATGACCGGGGCGCACCGCGTGCGCGTCGCGTGTTGCCCTCGTTCATCGTGCAGTCACTCGTATCCCCTCGTTCGAGTGTGCGTCGATCGCGACGCGTACTGTTGCCGGCGCGATCACGGACGCGCGAATGCGGCGTGGTGCCTTTCGTCGGACGTCGTAGGATAAGCTTGTTCGCCGACCGATAGCTTCCATTGGGTGCGCCGCGCGCAGAGGGGATTGGAGATGAAGTTCATTTGGTTTCACATGCAGGGCTACCGCGAGTTGCCCAAAGACTTCGAAGATCGCTACGAGAGCGTGTGGGTCACGCCGCCGACCGACGAACTGTGCGACCCGAAAAAGGTCGGCCAATATCTCAATTGGAATCTCGACGAACTCGATTACGCCGCGAGCCTCGGCTACGACGGCGTCGGTACCAACGAGCATCACCAGAACGGTTACGGCTTCCCGGTGTCGCCGAGCCAGACCGGCTACTACCTCGCGAAGAGCACGCAAGACCAAGCGATCGTGATCCTCGGCAATACGTTGCCGCTGTACAACCCGCCGATCCGGGTCGCCGAAGAGATCGCGTACATCGATTGCTTGTCCGGCGGACGCGTCGTCTCCGGCATGCCGGTCGGGTCGCCGATGGACGTCGCGCATTGCTACGGCATCACGCCGACGCAGACGCGGCCGCGTTACTACGAAGCGCACGATCTGATCAAACAAGCGTGGACGCGCGAAGGGCCGTTCCACTTCAACGGCAAGTACACGAAGTTGCGCAACGTCAACGTGTGGCCGAAGCCGATTCAAAAGCCGCATCCGCCGATCTGGCTCGCGGGCGGCGGCTCGGTCGAGACGTGGGACTTCGCGGCGGAACAGGACTACACGTATAGCTATCTCTCGTTCGGCGGTCGCGCCGCGGCGAAACCGTTGATGGACGGCTTCTGGGAAACGGTCGACAAGAACGGCAAAGACACGAACCCGTATCGCGCGGGCTTTGCGCAGATCGTGTTCGTCGGCGAAACCGATGCGGAGGCGGAGCGTTTGTATCTCCAGCACGCGCGCTACTTCTACAAGAAATCGCTGCACGTCGCGCAGCAGTTCGCCGCCGTGCCGGGATACGTGACGCAGCGATCGTTGAAAGCCGCGGTGAAGCGCGGTGACGGCAGCAATCCGTTCGCATCGGCCGCCGGCATCGACAACGTGAGCTGGAAACATCTCGTCGACGAATCGAAAAAGGTCATCGGCGGGAGCCCGGCCACGGTCGTCGATCAGATCAAAGACCTCGCGAAGGACCTGCGCGTCGGCAACGTCATCCTGTTGCTGCAGCTCGGTTCGATGGATCACGAGCTGACGAAATACAACACGCGTCTGTTCGCCGAGAAGGTGTTGCCGCACGTGCGCGACATTTGGGACGACGAGTGGCAGCACCATTGGTGGCCGACCGGCGCGAAGCGGCCGGCGTTGTCGGCGAGCGCCGATCGCGTGCAGTTGAGGAAGATCGGATGACTGCCGAGACGATCGAACTGACGTTGCCGAGCGGGCTATCCGCCAACGTCTTGAAGAAGGGGCGGGGTGCGCCGCTGGTGTTCTTGCACAGCCACTTGGGACGGGCGTGGGACGACGTGCTGAACGCCCTCGCCGAGCGCTTCACCGTCTATGCGCCGCGCCATCCCGGCAGCGAGAACGAAGCGGAGTTGATGCAGCTCGACGCGTTCAGCGACTTGGTCCTGTATTACGACGATCTGTTCGAGGCGCTCGGCATCGAGCAGCCGATCTTGGTCGGGCATTCGTTCGGCGGCGCGGTCGCGGCCGAGTACGCGGCTACGTTCAACGCCAAGGTGCGCAAGCTGGTGCTGATCGATTCGCTCGGGCTGTGGATCGACGCGACGCCGGTCGCAGACATCAACGGCATGGCCGATCGCAAGATCCCGGCCCTGCTGCTCGCGGACGCGTCCGGCGCGGCTGCGGCGAGCCTATTCGCGATGCCGTCCGACCCGGTCGAAATGGCGAAGACGATCGTCGCGCGGGTGTCGACGCGCGCGGCGGTGTCGCACTTCATCTGGCCGATCCCCGACCGCGATCTACGGCGCCGGTTGTACCGCATCACTGCACCGACGCTGGTGTTGTGGGGTCGCGAGGATCGCTACGTGCCGGTTGCTTACGCCGACGAATTCGTCCGCGGCATCGCCGGCGCGACGCAGCGCGTCGTCGACGGCGCAGGGCACTTTCCGCACCTCGAGCAACCCGCCGCGACGACGCAGGCGTTGCTCGATTTCGTCGGCCGGTGATTCGCCGTGATTGACGCAGTGCTCGCCGGCAATACCGTGCTCGCCACCGGCGTCGAAATTCCGGTCGACGATGGCTTCACCGCGAAGGCGCAATAGCGCGCACGTCGCGTCGTCCACGCCGTCTCTTCCGAATGGCGCGTAGGCCGAAACCGCGGACACGCCGGCGGCGGCGTTGGCGACGGTATCTGCCGAGCGCGCCCATGCGGCGCCGTTGGGCGCGCGCGTTCCGACGGGCGCCGGGTTACCTGCAGGTGGTGATCGGCGCCAGCGCGATCGTGATCGTATGGTTCGCTCTGAACGGCATCTACCAGGTGCTGAAGAAGCCGACGGAACTCTTCTTTCCCGTCAGCGGCACGCTGAACAAGACCCCGGAAGAAACGTGGGACGAATATGCGTCGCTGTTTCGCGCGAACTCGACCGCTGCGTTGTCGCCGGAATTTCTCGCCGCGCTCGCGCAGATCGAAGCTTCGGGTAATCCGATCGCGCGCACGTATTGGCGTTGGTCGTTCACGACGCATCCGTTCGAGGTGTACCGGCCGGCATCGAGCGCGGTCGGCATGTATCAGTTCACCGACGGTACGTTCGACCAGGCGCGCGATCTGTGCATCCACGACCACCACGTCGTCGAGGACGGGCCTTGGAACGCGTGGCGGTCGTGTTGGTTCAACTGGCTGTACACGCGAGTGTTGCCGAGCGACGCGGTCGAGATGACGGCCGCGTATCTGGACTATCACGTCGCACGTCTGCTCGAGCAACGCAGGGTGACGAACGCAACCATCGCGCAGAAGCAGAACACCGCGGCGTTGATGCATCTGTGCGGTGTCGGCGCTTCAGACGAATACGTTGCGCGCGGATTTCGCGTGCGACCGGGGCAACAATGCGGCGATCACAGCGCTGCGGGCTACGTGGCGAAGATGAACGCGATGAAGGCGGTATTCACCCGCCTCGCGGCACAGGACGGTCGATAGTCGTCGCGGGCACCGGCGCGGCAGATCGGCAGCGCACCGACCGCCGCTTGCACAAGGTGTTCGTCCGCGCAGCCGCAAGAGCGGCGTTCGATCAGCCGCCGAGCGCAACCGCGATGAAGGCGAGGGAGCTGCGCTGCATGTCGCGATACGCCGTGCGCCAGCCGGCGGCGTCGATGCCGTTCAACACACACGTCGACGCGAAGCGGACGCGGCAACGGGCCGAGCCGAGCGCTTCCACGCCGACCTCGCCGGAATAGTCGCGAATCGGCATCGGCGCGGGATCGACGATGCGGTAGCGCAACCGCATCCCGTCGGCGTCGCATTCGAGCAGCGTTTCCACGAGCGGCAGACCGTTGCCGACGCCGCCGAGCCGGATGGTGCGTACGGCCCCGGGAACCGGGCGGGCGTCGCCGTATTCGACGGCGGCGAAGAGTCCGGCGGGGCGCATGCGCTCGAGATTCGGCCAATCGAAGAACGGCCACACCGCGCGCGCCGCAAACGGGAGATCTTCGGCGTAGGTCGCAACGATCCTATCCTCTGACAGCGGCCCCGAGGGGCGTGCGGCCGATTCGCTCACTTGATGTACGGTGCCGACGGGTGTGCGCGCGGGTAGTCGCGCAGATAGTTGAAGTAGCGCCCGAGCACGCGATCGGAACGAGTCAACGTACCGGGACGGAAGCGCATCGTCGTCATCACGTGCGTGTCTTCGCCGACGATGCCCATCTCGGTCAGCATGCAGAGATCGATGAACGCCTCGTCGGCGGCGCGGTCCGCGGTCGCTTGTGCTGCGATCACCATGAAGTTCTTCGCATGACCGGGACGCGGCAAACCCATCGGCGTCATGAAGCCGAACCAACGGCCTTCGAGATACGCGCTCTGGTAGTACAGCGACGTGCCCCAGACGCCGACGTGCCACCGCGCTTGCGTACCGGATTCGAAGAAGCCCGTGAACTCGTACTGCATCGAGAAGAGGTCCCATTTCACGAGCTCGTACGGATCGTCGTCGAACCGGATGCGGTGCAGCGTCTTGATGTGCTGGATGTCCGGCGTGTTCGCGCACTGCACCCACGGATCCACCGGCATCAGCATCGGCAGCTCGATCGTCTTCACGAGCAGCGATTCGCTCGGGAACGGAAAGGTCGGAAGCTCGTACAGCGGCGTTTCGCCGTTGAACGCCCAGACGATGCCCCAGCGTTCGAGCGAGGGGAACACGAATAGACAAGCGTGCGAAGGGGCGGCATCGCCGATCGCGGTCTTCGCGCAGGTGCCGTCGCCGCCGTATTCCCAATGGTGGAAGCCGCAGCGCACGCGGTCGTCGACGACCGTGCCGGCTTCGAGGCTCGCACCCATGTGCGGACAGAACGCGCTCATGACCCGTGCGACGCCGTCGCGGCCGCGCCACACGATGACGCGGCCGTCGAGGAAGTCGTAACCCTTGACCGTGCCGGTGGCGACATCGCTCGCGAGACAGATCGGGAACCACGACTGCGTGAAGAGACCGTCCGTGCCCTCCGGCGGAATCGGATTCGAGATGTGCTTTTGCGGCACGATCGCTTGCTGCTGGTCGAAGCGATCGACGGGGCGTTCGAGCAGCGGTGCATTGCGGACGGCCGCGATCGCTTCGCTCGGGAGTTGGTCGAGCGCGGTCGTCGTCTTCGGCAGCGGTTTCAGTTCCATGAGTCAGCTTCCTGTATCGGTCGGATATGCGAACGGGGTCGGGTCGACGAAGCGGCGCAGCACGTTGCCGGTCAGGCGCGCGACGTCGTTGTGGTAGTCGTTCGTCGACAGCGCGCCGGCGTACGAGATCGAGCCGGTGCTGAACACGGCGCCGCCGGCGACGGTTTCGAAGAACGTCATGTCGGCGCGCACGTCGGGGTCGTTGCCCAAGGGGCGCATCATCAGAAACTCCTCTTTCACCCGCAGCATGCCGGGCTTGTGATCTTCCGATCGAGCGATGACGAGCGCGTGCAGCGGCGATCCGAGCGACTCGTCGTAGCGGTCGATCTCTTCGCCGGCCGCGCCGCCGCCTTGTGTGCCGTGCCGGCCGAAGAGACGGTCGAGATCGACGCCGTCGACGATGAAGGCGACGCGCGGATCGCGCGCGGCCGCGGTGAATCGGTAGTGCGTTCCGCCGTCGAAACCCTGCGCGGCGAAACCGATCCCGACGAGCGCGTTCGGGGGACGGCCGAGACGCCGCCACAAGCCGCCGTATTCGCCGGTGAACGAGTGGTAGTACTCGCCGGGTTCGGCGATCCACGCGCGCGTGCCGTCTTCGGCGCGCCGCACTTCGATGATCGCGGGATTCTCGGGGTCGTGCGCGATGCGCCAGTAGAAACCGTTGCCTCCCATGTACATGAGCCGCCCGCCGGTGGCGAGCCATTCGGTCAAACCGTCGAGCATCCGCGTCGAGTGGTATTCCGGATGCGCACCGGTGACGACGACCGCGTACGGCTCGAGCGCGGCGGCGCCGTCGCGATGCAGATCTTCGTCGGTGATCACGTCGAACCGTTCGTCCGTGCGCTCGAGCCAAGCCGTTAGATTGGCGTCGGCGGTGAACGCCCACGGAATGCACTTGGGCTTCAGATTCAGGATCGGCCGCAAGCGCGACGAATAGTGCACGCCGCTGCCGTCGCGGTGGCAGTCGTACAGCGAGCTGCCGAGTCCGGGATGCGCGAGCAAGTACGCGTCGTTGGCGTCGCGCGGCGCACGCTTCACGTACACGCCGTCGCGGAAACCGAGACGTTGGTTTGCATACGCGAGATACGTCGCGGTGGACGCCAGGTAAGCGATGCGCGCGCGATGGTGATGCGGCGCCGGCCGGACGAAGAACACGACGTGGTCTTCGGTGCCCCGGCATTCGAGCTTCACTGCATATACGCCGGACGGCAGATCGTCCGGGATGCGCCAGCGGATCGAAGGTCGCCAGCCGGCGTCGGTCAAATCGTCGTCGTGGAAGTGGATCGCCGCGTATTGGCGCGGGGCCTCGCGCCAATTGAAGACGTCGCCGCGCCACCGTGCGCCCCTCACTGCGCGCGTTGGCGTTTGGTGCAGCGTTCCGTCGCGGCCGTTGCCGGAAATGTCGACGATCCGCGAAGTTTCGACCGCGAGCGCGAAATCCCACGCCGCGAACGGCGCGTGCTGCGGCGCCGGTGCATCCAAGTCGTCGAGCGCGGACTCCGCATCGAGCGCGCGGTCGTACAGGCGCACCGCTTCGAGGCGGCCGTTGAAGTGGCCTTGGCCCGCGCCGGCGCGGGCCAATTCCCACACGCCGTCCGTCGCCAGACCCTGCACGGCGCCGCGAGCCGTACATTCGAGCGCGGGTCCGGTCTGCGCGCACGCGGCACGGTCGAGGTGCGCGGCGACGTGCGCGCCGATCGATACGACGAGACGATGCCAGCGCCGTTCGCGCAACGACGCCGGCATGTCGACGCGCCGTGCGCCGACGTGGACGGTCACGCCGTCGACATCGACGTCGATGCGCACGTTGCCGCCGTGGACGAGCGTCTGCGGCGCCGTCTCGAGCAGCGTCGGAAAGAACTTGCACGCGAACGTCAGCGCATCGAAGCGCGGCAGCGTCGCGAGCTCGGTGTACGACCCCGGCGTCGTCGTTTGCGTTTCACCGTCGTACGATCCGGCGAAGTCGGCGTCGATCGCGACCTCGCGATAACCGGTGCCGTGCGGTCGCGCGTCGGCGCTGACGATGCGCACCAGCGACGCGGTGAACGGCCCGGGGGAATCGCAACTGACGCAGACGTCGAGGCTCTGGCCGGCGCACACCGACAGCGGGTCGGCGTAGCCGACGACGTATTTTGCGAACGAATCGGGCATCGCGGCGGACGACAATCGGATTTCGCGAGCGTATCACGCGGCGTTCGCGCGCGGCCTCGGTGCGGCCCGAAGAGCGCGGAAGCGGCTACGTCGAGCACGCGGCCGAGCGGTTCGGTCGTGTTTGATTCGACGCCTCGAATCGAGGACGCGTGCGCTACGTCGTGCGCATCGGCGAGACGTGCGGCACGAAGAACAGTGCGTCGATCTGCGACGGCAGGTGAACGGGCACGACGAGGTTGTACAGGTGACCGACACCGACCTCGGCGGCGAGCGCATCGGCGCCGGCAATCGGCACGACGAGCGGTGCATCCGGGGCGGGGCGTGCCGCCGTGTAGGCGGCGAGTGCGGCGTTGAGCGAATCGGGTGCGTAGTTCACCCGTGTCGGCAGATCCGGGAACGGCTGACTGTCGGCGCCGTGCCCGTACAGCATCCACACCGCGCGCACGTCGCTGCCGAGCGTCTGCACCAGGTGATGGCCCAACGACGCGACGTGGTCGCCGCCGGGGCCGACGCCGGCGCGGCCGATCCCGCGATCGTCTTTCGCGAGATGGAACGCGTGCCCGAGCAACACCAGCACCTCGCCGTCGCGGAGCGACGCGAGCAGGCGCTCGACGCGCCGCTGCATGATCGTTTCGCGCAGCGCCATCGCCGGCCGCAACGCGGCGTAGGTCGGGGCCGGATGCGCGAGCGCGGTGTAGCGCAGGTTTTCGCACATCGATCGGACCATCTCGCGCAGTTCGTCGGCGCTCGGCGGCAATCGTTCGAGCGTCCGTTCGAGCCGCGTCGCTTCGGCGTCGAGCGATTCGCCCTTGACGCGGTCGAGCGCGGCGCGACACGCCGCATCGAGTCGGGCGCGGTCACTCGCCGCGGCAATCTCCGCGTAGCCGTTGCCGGGGGCATCGATGTCGATGCCGTGGAAGCGCGTGACGCCCGAGTCGCGCAACGCGCGGTAGAAACGCGTCTGCTCGGCTTTGAAGAGCCGAGATGGATAGACGTCGAACGACGCGCGCAGCACGCCGGTCGGGCGATCGTCGCGGTCGGCCCGACGGTGCCGTTCGTCGCCGAACGTCGCGAGGCCGTCCAGATGCGATTCATCGCCGTCGGCGAGATAGTTGGCGACGCGGCGCCCGTCGATGCAGCCGAGCTCTTCGCCAACGACGATCCGATGGCGCGCCGCCAGGCGTCGCAGCCACCAGATGCGGTAGTCCGACTTCTCGTGCACGAAGTGATTCGCCTCGCCGATGAAGATGCAGCGGGTACCGTCGAAGAGCCGATCGATGGCGGCGAGGCGACCCGCGTCCGTCGTTCGAGCGGCGTACGTCGCCGGATCGAGCCGGACGGCGTTTGCGTCGAGCCAGCGCTCGAGCGCCGTCACGGCGATGTGCCCGAGACGTACCGTTCCAAGGTCGCGGCGAGCGTGCCGTCCCGCCGCAGCGCGTCGAGTTCTGCGTCGATCCACGCCTTCCACGCCGCGTCGTCGGCGAAGAAATAGGCCTTCTCGACGCTGTCGAAGAGGACCGGCGGCTCGGCGACGCAGAGTCTCGGGTCGGCGCGCGACTCGACGCGCGCCTCGACCGCGTCGGTGATCATCACGTCGGCGCTGCCGGCTGCAAGCGTATCGATCGCGGCGCGATTGTCGTCGCGTACGACGACGTTCGCGTGGCTCAAATGCGCCGCGACGAAGCGCTCGTTCGTGCCGCCGCGGTTGACCACGATCGTGACGTCGGACCGATCGAGGTCGGCGATCGAGTCGAAGCGGCGCGGCTTGGCACAAGGCGTCATCGCGGTTTTGCCGGTGGTGAAGTACGGCGCGCTGAAACAGCCGGCGCGCGCGCGTTCGGCCGTGATCGAAACGCCGCTCATCGCGACGTCGAAACGGCCGGCCGCGAGATCGCTTGCGAGCGTGGCCCACGTCGTGTCGACCCACTGCAGTCGGACGTCGAGCGCGGCCGCGAAGCGTTGCGCGACGTCGGCGTCGATGCCGGTCGGCGTGCCGTCGGGCAACAGGTAGCTGAACGGGCGGTAGTCGTTGGTGTGCGCGACTCTCAACGCGCCGCGCGCGCGGATGTCGGCGAGCGTCGTGCCCGAGCGATCGCAGTCGGCGCCGGCGAGCGGCGCGAGCAACGCCCACGTGAGCCACAGCGCGAGGCGGCGGCGATCACTCGGACGGCGAGTCACTCGACTTCAGCAGGTTGTACTTCTTCAGGTAGCCGCGCAGTTGGTGATAGGTCAGCCCCAACAGCTCTGCGGCACGGCGTTGGTTGAATCGGCCTTCTTCCAATGCGCGGTTCAGTAGATCGATCTCGAAGTCCTGGACGGTGTTCTTCAGATCGAGCGGCAATGCCGTGCCGTTCTCCGCGCGCGGCTTAGCCTCGCTGTTGGGCGTGACGGGTGCGCGCGGTCGATACGGCGAGTCGAATGGATCGAGCGTCACGTCGTCGACCGGCTTCAGCGGATCGGGATTGCGGTAGACGCAGCGCTCCACGACGTTCTTCAGTTCGCGAACGTTACCCGGCCAATCGTGGTTCTGCAGGATGTCGCGCGCCCGGTCGGTGAACCCGGGGAACAGCGTTTGGCCGAGTTCGGTCGCCATGTTGATCGCGAAGTGCTCGGCGAGCAGCGTGATGTCTTCGGGTCGCCGTCGCAGCGGCGGCAGCGTGATGACGTCGAACGCGAGGCGGTCGAGCAAATCGCGGCGAAACGTTCCCTTGTCGGCGAGCGCCGGCAAGTCTTCGTTCGTCGCGGCGACCAGCCGCACGTTCACGCGCAGCGTCTTGTTGCCGCCGACGCGCTCGAACTCGCCGTATTCGATGATGCGCAGGATCTTTTCCTGTACGAGCTTCGACGTCGTCGCGAGTTCGTCGAGGAATAAGGTGCCGCCGTCGGCGCGCTCGAAACGGCCGCGATGGTTGCGCGTCGCACCGGTGAAGGCACCGGCCTCGTGGCCGAACAATTCCGATTCGAGCAACGAATCGCTGATCGCGGCGCAGTTCATCTTGATGAAGTCGTTTTCCCAGCGGTTCGACAGGTAGTGAATGCGCGCGGCGATCAGCTCTTTGCCGGTGCCGCGTTCGCCGACGATCAGCACGGGCTTTTCGAGCGGCGCGATCTTCGAGACGTCGTCGAGTGCTTGCAGGAACGCGCGCGATTCGCCGAGCAGACGTTCGATCTCTCTATTCATGGTTTGGGATTCTGCCAACTGTTGGCGATATCCACCAAGGAGAACGTGGGCGAACATCTGACCAACGATTGACGAGACGTGTCGAGCCTGTTCTATTTCAACGACTTAGCGGCAGTTGCAGCGGGTGGCACGATTACTGAAATACGAATCCGCGAAGCCGACGGGATGGTTCCGGGCAGGCAGCCGTAGGAGGCAAGTTCGATGAGCATCTTTTCCCGCATGACGGACATTATCAATTCCAACCTCAACGCCTTGCTCGACAAGGCCGAGGATCCGGAAAAGATGGTCCGTCTCATCATTCAAGAGATGGAAGAAACTCTCGTGGAGGTCCGGACCACGTCGGCCCGCACGATCGCCGACAAGAAGGAACTGGTTCGCCGCCGCGACTGGCTGAAGGAAGAATCGACCGAGTGGGAACGCAAGGCCGAGGTCGCCGTCCGCAAGGGGCGCGACGACCTGGCGCGCGCCGCGTTGGTCGAGCGCAACAAGGCGATCGAGGCCGCCGACAATGCGACGCGCGAACTCGGACTGCTCGACGAGACGCTCGCGAAGTTGTCGGAAGACACCGCGGCGCTGCAGAGCAAGATCAAGGACGCGAAGACGCGCCAAAACGCGATCATCCTGCGCGGCAAGGCGGCGAAGACTCGTCTCGGCGTGAAGCGCCAACTCAACGACGCGAATCTCGACGATGCGATCCACCGCTTCGAGCAATACGAACGCAAGATGGACGACATCGAAGGTCAGATCGAAGCGTACGATGTCGGGCGCCGCACCCTCGCCGACGAGATCAAGGACCTGGAAGGCGGCGAAAAGATCGATGAAGATCTGAAGGCCCTGAAGGCCCGGGTCGGCGGTCCGTCGAGCGGCACGGCCGCGGGCGGCAGCCAGTCGAATTAGGAGCGGCGATGGACGGTCCGATGAGCGGTGTCGTTATCGCATTCTTCGTTCCGACGATTCTCTTCGTCGTCATAGTCGCGCCGTTGTGGATATTCATGCACTACCGCAGCAAACAGCGCTCGCACAGCGAACTGTCGGCGGAGGAACGCGACGTGCTCGATACGCTCACGGTGCGCGCGGAGCGCATGGCCGAGCGCATCGAGACGTTGGAAGCGATCCTCGACGACGAGACCCCCGGATGGCGCGGTCGGTTGTCGGCCACCGAATACTCGAAGGTGAATTCGTGAGCGAGCGGGACGACACGCGCGGATCGGCGGACCCGCGTACCGACTTCCAGCGATCGGTCGAGCGGCTCGAGAAGGCGGTGCAGGGTTTCGTGTCGGCGACGAACGATCGCGTCACCAGTCGCGCCGCGGATTTCGTCGACGACACGGCCGCGCGCCTCGAGCGCGAAATGCGCGATCGCCGCGGCAGTGAATCGAAACGCGAACGCCGTTCGCGACATCGCGACGAGCGCTGGGAACGGCGCCGTCGCCGGCGGGAAGAACGTTGGCGCGCGCGCTTTGCGTCGGTCGGTACGCCGGGCTATCGCACGTCGCGGCTCTATCAAGACAAGAGTCGGCAGAAAGTTGCCGGCGTCTGCGCGGGGCTCGCGCGCTACTTCGGGGTCGAAGTGTGGGTCGTGCGCGGCATCGCGATCACCGGCCTCATCTTCATGCCGTCGATCATCGTGCCGGCCTACTTCATCGCGATGTGGATCTTGCCGAAATCGCCGGATGGCGAGTCGCCGCTCGATTCGAAGGCGCAGACACCCGGTGCCGCGAACGAGGATCACACGTCGCCGGCGCCGGAACTCGGCGCGCGCTTGTCGCCGCGACGCAGCCTGCGCAACGTGCAAGCCGAGTTCGATCAGATCGAGCTGAAGCTGCGGCGCATGGAGTCGCACGTGACGTCCGGACAATTCGAACTGCAACGCGAACTGAAACGGATCGACGCCTGATCGCATCGGACGGCGTCGGCCACCAACGAGGAAGAGGGCTACCGATGGATTTCTTCACCTTTCTGTTTCTAACGGTTTTGATCGGTTGCTCGATCCCGTTGATGAAACTGTGGCAGGACGGTCGCCGGGCCCGCGTCGTCGACGACGGCAGCGCGCAGGCGATGCAGCGGCAGATCGACACGTTGCAGCAGCGCGTCGAAGTGCTCGAGAAGATCGTCACCGATCAGAAGTACACGCTGCACCGCGAGCTTGCCGCGCTCGACGACAGCCCGTAGCGCTCTCACCTCAGCTGCGGAAGCGGCGCATGCGGTCCGGGTAATCCGTGAAGATGCCGGTCGCGCCGGCGCTGCGCAGACGTTCCGCGACGGCCGGATCGTTCACGGTGTACACCAACGATCGATAGCCTCGATCGCCGATGCCGGCCAAGCGTTCGGCCGTTGCGAGTTTCTCCGACAGATTGATCGACCACGCCTCGAGCGCCGCGGCGATGTCGAACATGCGCGTCGAGGCGCGGTGGAACAGCGGCGCGGTACGCGCTTTCGGTGCAACGTGATGAAAGCGCGTGAGTTCCGCGTGGTCGAACGACGACACCAATGCATCGACGTGCGCGTGCTCGGCGATGCACCGGGCGACCGGTTCGGCCGTGCCTTTGCCTTTCAGTTCGACATTCACGGTGAAGCCGTTCGGGACGACGGCGAATACTTCGGCGAGCGTCGGGATGCGTTCGCCCCGACCTGCGTCGAGTCGGCGCAGCGCAGCGAAGGACGTCTGCATCACCTCGCCGTGGCCGTTCGTGGTGCGCTCCAACGTGTCGTCGTGGATGACGACCAAGTGGCCTTCGACGCAGTACACGTCGAGTTCGATTGCGTCGACCCCGATTTCGAGCGCGCGCGCGAACGAACGCAACGTGTTCTCCGGTTCGAGGCCGGCAGCGCCGCGGTGGCCGATGATCAAGAAGCCGTCGTCAGGCATTGGCGGTGACAGTGCGATGGACCGACACCTACAATAACGGCCTTTCGCCACGCCTCAAACCGCAATACGGCTGCGATGAGTTATCAGGTTTTCGCCCGCAAACTGCGACCGACCGGATTCGACGAGATGGTCGGACAAGAGCACGTCGTGCGCGCGTTGGTGCACGCGCTCGAGAACGAGCGCGTGCACCACGCCTATCTGTTCACGGGCACACGCGGCGTCGGCAAGACGACGATCGCGCGCATCTTGGCGAAATGTCTCAACTGCGAAACGGGCGTCACCGCGAAGCCGTGCGGAGTCTGCAGTGCGTGCCGTGAGATCGCGGAAGGGCGCTTCGTCGACTTGATCGAAGTGGACGCCGCGTCGCGGACGAAAGTCGACGACACGCGCGACCTGCTCGACAACGCGCAGTACTTGCCGGCGCGCGGCCGCTACAAGGTGTACTTGATCGACGAAGTGCACATGTTGTCGGGCCACAGCTTCAACGCGCTCTTGAAGACGCTCGAAGAGCCGCCGCCGCACGTGAAATTCATGCTGGCGACGACGGATCCGAAGAAGGTGCCGATCACGGTACTGTCGCGGTGCCTGCAGTTTCAGCTGCGGAATCTGTTGCCGGAACGCATCGCCGGATATCTACGCGATGTGCTCGCGAAGGAATCGATCGGAGCGGAACCCGCCGCGCTCGACGTGATCGCGCGCGCGGCGCGCGGCAGCATGCGCGACGCGTTGAGCCTCACCGATCAGGCGGTGTCGTACGGCGGCGGTCAGATTCGCGAGCGCGACGTCATCGACATGCTGGGCAGCGTCGGTCGCGACGAAGTCGAACCGTTGCTGCGTGTGTTGCTCGACGGCGATGCGAACGCAGTGCTCGCGCAGTGCGCAACGCTCGCACAACAGGCGGTCGACTTCGCCGAAGTACTGAACGCGCTGCTCACGACGTTGCACGAAGTCGCCGTCGTGCAGGTCGTGCGCGGCGAAACGACCGAGGCGGATTCGACGGCACGACAGTTCGCGCAGGCGATGGCGCCGGAAACGGTGCAGTTGTTCTACCAAATCGTGCTGCTCGGGTTGCGCGACTTGTCGCTCGCGCCGGATCCGCGCTGCGGCTTCGAGATGGTGATGCTACGGCTGCTCGCGTTCGAACCGGTGGACCCGCCACGCGTCTCGGAATCGAGCGTCGAAGGGGCGGCGCCCGACAGTCGCCCCAACAATCAAGATGGGGCGCGACCGAAACGCTCCGCAGCCGACATTCCGCGCAACGGACCCGCCGCCGCAGCGCGTGCGCCGGCCGCGGGCGATGATTGGTATACGACGGCGCGAGCGCTCGACATCGGCGGCGTCGCGCGGATGATCGTCGAGCATTCATATCCGCTCGAACGCAACGGTGACCACTGGGTGCTGTGCCTCGACGAAGCGCACGACACGCTGTTGACCGACGCGCAGACGCGCACGGTCGAACGCGCGCTCGCGACGTTCCTCGGGCGCCCGCAGCGCGTGACGATCGTGTCGGGCGAACCGCCGGCCGAAACGCCGGCCGTGCGAACCGCGCGCGAACGGCAGGAACAACACGAACGCGCGGTCGCCGCGCTGAACGACGACGAGACGGTACGCACATTGGTCGCCGAATTCGGCGCGGAACTCAAACTCGACTCGGTGCGGCCGGTGAAGCAGCCGTGACGCGCCGTTCGCCACGAGGGTGTATGAGACGGGAAGGCGTATGAAAGGACTCAACGATCTGATGAAGCAGGCGCAACAGATGCAGGAACGCATGCAGACGCTGCAAGCCGAACTCGCGCAAATGGAAGTCGTCGGTGAAGCGGGCGCCGGCCTCGTCAAAGTGACGCTGAACGGCCGCCACGAGGCGCGTCGAGTACAGATCGACCCGAGCGTCGCGAAAGAAGAGCTCGCTGTGCTCGAGGATCTGATCGCGGCCGCGATCAACGACGCGGTGCATCGCGCGGATCGCGCACAGCAAGAGAAGATGGCGTCGCTGACGGCCGGGCTCGGTCTGCCGGCCGGGTTCAAGATGCCGTTCTGAACGATGCACATCAGCCCGTTGATCGATCGTCTAATCGAAGCCTTGCAGGTGCTGCCCGGCGTTGGTCCGAAATCGGCGCAGCGCATGGCGCTCGCGATCCTGCGGCAGAACCGGACCGGCGGCAGCCGTCTCGCCGACACGCTGCGCGAGGCGATCGAGAAGGTCGGCTACTGCCGCCGCTGTCGTACGTTCAGCGAACTCGAACTGTGCGGGATTTGTCAGGATGCGCGCCGCGATCGGCAGCTCCTGTGCATCGTCGAGTCGTCGGCCGACATTTTCGCGATCGAACACGCCGGCGGTTATCGCGGCACGTACTTCGTGTTGCACGGCCGGCTGTCGCCGATCGACGGCATCGGCCCGGAAGCG
>DASRZO010000041.1:0-4840 GCA_035686405.1 Pseudomonadales bacterium
GATCGACAAACCGATCGACTTCGTGACGAAAGTGCGCGATCCGGAGAACAGCCTCGAGAACGCGGCCGAGAGCGCACTGCGGCACGTCGTCGGCAGCGCGAAGATGGATGACGTCATCACTGAGGGGCGCGCGGCGATCGCGGTCCAAGTGCAGGAGCGTCTACAGACCTATCTGAACCGCTACGGCACCGGCATTCTCGTCAGCAAAGTGAACATCGACCAGAGCGTGCCGCCGAAACAGGTGCAGGACGCGTTCGACGACGTGCAACGCGCGAAGGAAGACCAGCAGCGCGTCATCAACGAAGCGACGGCGTACCGCGAAAGCGTGGTGCCGGAAGCGCGCGGCGACGCGCAGAAGGAAATCCTGCAGGCCGAGGCGTATCGCGATCAGGTGGTCGCGCGCGCGACCGGCGAAGCGCAGCGGTTCGACAAGCTGTTGGCGGAGTACAAGCAGGCGAAGCAGGTGACGCGCGACCGCTTGTACATCGACGCGATGGAAACGGTGCTATCGAAATCGTCGAAGATCCTCGTCGACGTGAAAGGCGCGAACAACATGATGTATCTGCCGCTCGACCGCCTGATGCAGCAGCAGTCGGCGAGCAATCCGCCGTCGTCCGACGCCGCGAATGCGGCGACGATCGTCACGCCGAACGACCGCGCCGGCACGCGGCGTACGAGCCGCTGAACGGAGGCGATGATGCGCAGCAATGTGATTTTCATCGTCGTGGTCGCCGTCGTGCTGCTGCTCGCATTCGACGGCGTCTACGAGGTCAAACAGACCGAACGCGCGGTGCTGCTGCGTTTCGGTGCGGTACAGCGCGCGGACGTGCAGCCGGGCTTGCACTTCAAATGGCCGATCGCCGAGAGCGTGAAGACGACCGACGCGCGCGTGCTGACGCTCGACTCGCAGGCCGAGCGCTACTACACCCTCGAGAAGAAACCGCTGATCGTCGACTCGTTCGTCAAGTGGCGCGTCGCCGATGTCGCCACCTTTTATACGGCGACGTCGTTCGACGAACGGCAGGCCGAGCGGCTGTTGTCGGAACGCGCCAACGAGGGCCTGCGCAACCAGGTGAGCCGCCGCACGATGCACGAAGTGATCTCCGGGGCGCGCGACGAGCTGATGAAGGAACTCACGGAATCGCTCGATCACTACATGCGCCGCGACGTCGGCGTCGAAGTGATCGACGTGCGCGTGAAGAAGATCGATTTGCCGCCGGAAGTGAGCACCGCGGTATACGACCGGATGAATTCGGAGCGGCAGATTCTCGCGCGGCAATTCCGCGCAACCGGCCGCGAGCAGTCGCTCGAGATTCGCGGCGACGCCGATCGCCAAGTCGTCGTCATCGCCGCCGATGCGTATCGCAAAGCGGAAGAAACGCGCGGCGAGGGCGACGCGAAATCGGCGGCGATCTACGCCGCCGCCTTCAGCCAGGACCCGGATTTCTACCGCTTCTACCGCAGCATCAACGCGTACGTGAACGTCTTCGAGGACAAGTCCGATCTCCTGGTCATCGATCCGGAGAGCGAGTTCTTCCGCTATTTGAAGCAAAGCGAGAAATAAGCGGGCGGTCCCGATGTGGAAGGAACTGGCGGTCGCGTTGTGCATGGTGCTCGTGATCGAAGGCATCTTGCCGTTCTTGTCGCCGCGCCGCTGGCGCTCGGTCGCCGAGCTCGCGCGGCAAGTCGACGACGCGACGGTACGCATGCTCGGTTTCACGAGCATGGTGGTCGGGACGACGTTGCTCTACCTCGTTCGTTAGCCGGCGAGTAATTCGTGTGAACAGACACACTTGGCGCCTTCCCGACGGAATCGACGAGGTGCTACCACCCGATGCGTGGGCGCTCGAACGGTTACGCCGGCGCGTGCTCGATCTCTTCGCGACGTGGGGCTATCGATACGTCGAGCCGCCGCTCGTCGAATATCTCGACTCGCTGTTGGTCGGTTCCGGCAACGATCTCGAACTGCAAACGTTCCGCATGGTCGATCAGCGCAGCGGCCGCATGCTCGGCATCCGCGCCGACATGACGTCGCAAGCGGCGCGCATCGACGCCGCGAGTCTGCGCGGCGACGGTCCTGAGCGGCTGTGTTATGCCGGTACCGTCGTGCATGCGAATCCGGCCGGCGTGCTCGAGTCGCGCGTGCCGCTGCTCGCCGGTGCGGAGCTGTTCGGTGCGGCCGACGTCGAAGCGGACGCCGAAGTCGTCAGCTTGATGGTCGATACGCTGCGTTGTGCCGGCATCGACGACCCGGTGATCGAGCTCGGTCATGTAGGGCTCTTTCGCGGCCTCGCGCGGATCGGCAAGTTCGACCGCGCGCTCGAAGAGGCGATCTTCGGTGCGCTGCAGCGCAAGGCGAAACCCGATCTCGAGGAATTGCTCGCGCGCGCGCAACCGACACCGAGCCGTGTCGTCGCGCGCGCGATACTCGCGTTGCCGGATCTGCTCGGCGACGTCGGCGTGATCGAGCATGCGCGCGGGCTCTTCGCAAAATTGCCCGCGGACATTCGCGCGCCGCTCGACGAACTGCAGGCGCTTGCGGGCGCGGTCGCGGAGCGCTGCGAGCACCTGACGTTGCGCTTCGATTTGTGCGAGCTGACCGGCTACGGTTATCACACGGGGCCGGTGTTCGCCGCGTACAGCGCGAACTTCGGCCGTGCCGTTGCGCGCGGCGGCCGCTACGACGGTGTCGGTGTCGCGTTCGGTCGCGCGCGACCCGCGACCGGCTTCGACGTCGATCTGAAGCGTCTGCCGCGCCCGGTCGAGTCGGCTCACGGCGCCGTTTGGGCGCCGGGTTTGCGTTGGGTGGAGCCGAAGCGGCGCGCGTCGCTGTGGCAGGTGATCCGCGAATTGCGCGCGAATGGGGAACTGGTGATCGGTGCGCTCGACGAACGCGAAGGCGCGTCCGACCGCTGCGACCGCGAGTTGGTTTGGCAGAAGAACGCGTGGTGCGTGCAAGCGCGCAAACGACCGCGTTGAGCGGCGGCGTCGGTAACCGGCGGCTGTGACCGCAACGATGCGGCTATGCCGCAACGAGGGCTGTGCCGCGACGAGCGATGCTGCCCCAACGAGCGGCGGTGCCGCAATGAAAGGCAAGGTGATGTATGGGTAGAAGCGTAGTCGTGATGGGCTCCCAGTGGGGCGACGAAGGCAAAGGCAAGATCGTCGATCTGCTGACCGAGAACGTCGCCGCCGTCGTGCGGTTCCAAGGCGGCCACAACGCAGGCCACACGCTCGTCATCGACGGCGTGAAGACGGTCCTGCATCTGATTCCGTCCGGCATCTTGCGGCCGAACGTGCAATGTCTGATCGGCAACGGTGTCGTGCTCGAGC
Organism: Pseudomonadales bacterium; assembly: GCA_035686405.1. Classification (GTDB taxonomy): domain Bacteria; phylum Pseudomonadota; class Gammaproteobacteria; order Pseudomonadales; family Azotimanducaceae; genus DATJGR01. The sequence continues at coordinate 3,334 of DASRZO010000041.1, forward strand.
CGCTGGCGCTGGTGGCGGAAATCAAGAAGCTCGAAGGGACCGGCGTGCCGGTACGCGAGCGATTGCGCATCAGTCCGGCGTGTCAGCTGATCCTGCCGTATCACGTGACGCTGGATCTCGCGCGCGAAGCACAGCGCGGCGAACAAAAGATCGGCACGACCGGCCGCGGCATCGGCCCGGCCTACGAAGACAAAGCGGGTCGTCGCGGGCTGCGGCTCGGCGAGGTGTACTACCAACAAGAGTTCGCCGCGAAGCTCGCCGAGGTGATGGACTACCACAACTTCGTGCTCGCGAATTACTACAAGGTGCCACCGGTCGACTTCCAAAAGACGCTCGATGAAACGCTGCAAGTCGCCGAGCAAATTCGGCCGATGGTCGCCGACATCGTACCGATCCTGCACGGCCTGCGGAAATCCGGCGCCAACCTGTTGTTCGAAGGGGCGCAGGGCGCACTGCTCGACATCGACCTGGGCACGTATCCCTATGTCACGTCGTCGAACACGACTGCCGGCGGCACGTCGGTCGGCAGCGGCTTCGGCCCGCTCTATCTCGACTACATCCTCGGCATCACGAAGGCGTATTCGACGCGCGTCGGCTCCGGGCCGTTCCCGACGGAACTCTTCGACGACGTCGGCAAGCATCTGTCGAGTCGCGGCGCCGAGTTCGGTGCGACGACGGGTCGCGCGCGCCGCTGCGGTTGGTTCGACGCCGTCGCGCTGCGCCACACCGCGCAGATCAACAGCATCTCCGGGATGTGCCTGACGAAGCTCGATGTGCTCGACGGACTCGAAAAGCTGAAGATCTGCGTCGATTACGAAGGGCCGGACGGCGCTGCGAGCGAAGTGCGTTTCGGCAGCGAATACTATTCCGGCGTGAAGCCGGTCTACGAAGAGTTGCCGGGTTGGAGCGAGTCGACGCTCGGCATTCGATGCGTCGACGATCTGCCGAAGAACGCGCGCAATTATCTGAAGCGCATCGAAGAGACCGTCGGCGTGCCGATCGACATCATCTCGACCGGCCCCGACCGCGACGAAACGATCGTGCTGCGCGATCCGTTCGGACGTTAGAGAGACAACCGCGATGCTCGACAGCAAACTGCTCGAAATTCTCGTGTGCCCGGTGACGAAGGCCTCGCTCGTCTACAAACCCGATCGCGACGAACTGTGGTGTCGCGCGAGCGGGCTCGCGTATCCGATTCGCGACGGCATTCCGGTGATGCTCGAACAGGAAGCGCGGCAGCTGACGGCGGAAGAACGGGCAAGCCTGTCCAGTTAGTTTCTCGGTCCAGCGTCTGGGGCGTCGTTGCCTCGATGCGGTTGCGTGTCGATGAGGTGGTTGGGTTCCTTCACCGGTGGTCGGGCTAGTGACGGTGGTGGGGTTTCTTCACCAGCGTGTCGGGCCAGTGACGGTGGTTGGGTTGGATCACGGGTGGTCGGGCCGGTGACGGTGGTGAGGGGTTCCAGTACCGGCATCCTGTTCGCGGGACACGCTGCAAGTACATCCATGT
>DASRZO010000042.1:0-3027 GCA_035686405.1 Pseudomonadales bacterium
CCGGTTCGTTCGTGGCCGCGATACTCGGTACGCATACCGATGACGAGTTGCGTGCGTTGTTCGACGGCTCCCCGACGATGGTCGCGCTCGAAGAGATCGGCGAGACGAGTGCGGCGGAGGCGCGCGGCAACCGACAGCTCGCGGTCGACGACGTGCGCGCTGCCATCGCGACGATGATTCCGGATCTGACGTTCGAAGAAGCGTTCGCGCGCAGCGGACGCAAGATCAACATTCCCGTATCGCCGGCAGAGTTGCACCAGACGTCGCGCTTGATGAACGCCGTAACGTCGCCGAACGTGTACATCCGCGAGACGGTACTCGCCTCGTGCGCGATTCCCGGGGTGTTTCCTGCGGTGACGTTGGCTGCGAAGAATCGTCTCGGCGAGCGGGTCGCGTATCTGCCGACTCGCAAGTGGGTCGACGGATCGATTTCCGACGACCTGCCGGCGAAGCGGCTGACGCGTCTTTACGGCGTGAACCACTTCATCACGAGCCAGACGAACCCGCTGGTGTTGTGGGCGATCCGCGACACCGGCTTCGACGAGAGCCTGTTCGGCCGGTTCTTCGACATCTACCAGAGCGCGGCGCGCGAATGGTTGCGCGCGACGTGGCCGTTCACGATGCGGCTGCTCGGCGATCGCTATCCGCTCAACGTGTACGCGCGCATGGCGTACAGCATCGCCGTGCAGGACTACACGGCGGACGTGAACATCCTGCCGCGGCGGCGCGTGTGGGATCCGCGCAAGCTGTTGTCGATCTTGTCCGAGGAAGAAACGCGCGAGCTGATTCGCGAGGGCGAGCGAGCGACCTGGCCGAAACTCGAGATGATTCGCAACTGCACTCGCGTCGGCAGGACCCTCGAACGGGTCATGGCGGAGCTGCAGCACCAAATCGCGCTACGCGCGACGTACGTGCACGACAGCCGCGAGTACGTCGAGAAGGATTGGGCGCCGCACTGACGCGCGCGGCCCGTCGCTCGGCATCGTGCACGGGCTACGGAAGCGTACTCGCGGCAAATCGGGGAGCGAGGAGCGCCACATGCAGATCGATGCGCCGCCGCCGTGCTGACCCCCGCTGAAGCGGTCGGTCTGCACGGCAAGCGAATCGACGGTCGGCTGCGTCGCGCGGCGAATCGACTGTCGAGCGCAACGCTCGCGCAATTCGAACGCCGATTGCGCGACGACGCGTGGCGCAATCACGTCATCTACGAACGCGACGGCGTCGCCGAGCCGGTGCGCATCATGCTGCGGCCGCTCGGCGCGACGCAGGATCAGATTGCCTACGTGCACCACGTCTGTACGGTGCTGACGGATGCGCTGCGGCGCCTCGGCGATTTGTATCTCGCGGATGCCGACGTGCGCCGCACGCTCGCGCTCGACGCGACCGAAGCGGCTTGGCTGGGCGAGCTGTGGAGCGAACGCCACGGCCGCAACAATCCGATCTACGGGCGATTGGATGCGGTGTGCGACTTCTCGAACGCGCATTGGCGCGACGGGCTCGCGTTCCTCGAGCCGAATTTGTCGGGCATCGGCGGAATTCACTACGGCCCGGTGGTCGAGCAGCTCGTCATGCGCGACGTCGTACCGGAAATGCAGCGCTATGATCCGGCGTTGCGCGTGCAGCTGCCGCGCGATCAACGCGAGTTGTTCATGCAAGCGTTGATCGAACACGCCGAGTCGGTCGGCCGGTCGCTCCGGACACTCGCTTTCATCGAGCCGAAGTACGAACGCTCCGGCCCCGACGAGCAACGCGTGCTTGCCGAGTTCATCGAGAATCGATACGGCATCGCAGTCGTGCACGTCGATCCGAAAGAACTCGCGATGTCGCGCGGTGAAGTGGTGGCCGGCGGGCGCGTCGTCGACGTCGCGTACCGCGACTACGAAGTGCGCGATTTGATCGCCGCGGAGCGCCAGGCGGGCGTCGACATGACGCCGATGCGCCGGCTCTTCGCGGACAATCGCATCGTGTCGTCGATCGCCGGCGACTTCGACCACAAAAGCTGCTGGGAGCTGTTGACGGACGACGCGCTCGCGGCGCGGCACTTCGCGCCGGAAGAACGGCGCCTCTTCGACAAGCACGTGCTGTGGACGCGCATCGTTCGACCGGGGCGGATACTGACGTGGGATCGCCGCGACGTGGACCTCGTCGAGTTCGCGCTCGCGCAGCGCGAGGAACTGGTGCTGAAGCCGAACCGCAGCTACGGCGGCACCGGCGTGCATCTCGGCGCGACGGTCGACGCCGCGACGTGGCGTGCGTACGTCGAGACGGCGCTCGGTGGCGCCGACGATCCGCACGGGCAATGGGTGCTGCAGCGCGCCGCGCCGATTCCGGTGTTCGACTTTCCGTGTGCCGATGCGGATGGTCTCTTCGCCGAGGAGTCGTTCTACACGGTGATGGGATTCGCCGCGACCGATCACGGCCTCGGCGTGCTGTGTCGGGTTTCGCAGAAGCAGGTGGTCAACGTCGCACAACGCGGTGGAATCGCCGCGGTGCTCGTCGCCGAAGACGCGCAGGACGCACCGCGAACGAACGGCGTTCGTAGCAGCGGCGCGCGCGCAACCTTCCGCGACAAGGTCGCGACGATTCGCGATCTCGACGCCGCCATCGGTCTGCTCGGCTGGGACGAAGAGACCTATTTGCCGGTGCGTGCGCACGTGCAGCGCGGCGAGCAATTCGCGACGCTCGAGAGCCTCCGTCATCGCCTGGTGCTCGACCCCGAACTCTATGCGGTCGCGGCGGAACTCGCCGAGACGGAAGCGAACGACGCGCTGCTGCGCCGGGAACTCGAACTGTATTTCCGCGAGCGGCGCATCGCGAGCGCAATGCCGGATACGTTGGTGCGCGAGTTCGCGCGCGTTCGTTCGCAGGCGCTCGCGGCGTGGGAAGCCGCGCGAGCGGCAAGCGACTATGCGCTGTTCGTCGGCCCCTTCAACGAACTGTTGGGACTCGTCCGCGAGCGTGGCCAGGCGCTCGGCGGCACCGATCCGTACGACGGACTGCTCGACGAGCACGAAGCGGGTCTGACGC
>DASRZO010000043.1:0-2915 GCA_035686405.1 Pseudomonadales bacterium
CCCCGCGATCGAGCAGCGTTTGCAGGTTGCTCACGATTTCCGCCCCCATAGTGTGCGCACGGCGATTGTCGATGAGTCTTGCTGCACAACGCCACCGTCCGTCGGTTGCTTCACGTCCGCGCACAGCGTTACCGTTCCGCCCTCTCGACCCGAGGCGACGCGATGAAGGCGGTGTTCTGCGAGAAGCTCGGCGGCCCCGACGACTTGGTCGTCCGCGACGTTCCCGAACCGCCGAAGCCCGAGCGCGGCTACGTGAAAGTCGCGCTCGCCGCGCGCGGTGTCGCATTCACCGACGTGCTGATGATCGCGGGTCAATATCAAGTGAAGCCGGAATTGCCGTTCATCGTCGGCGGCGAAGGCGCCGGCCGCATCGTCGAGGTCGGTGCCGACGTCACGGATTTGCGAGTCGGCGATGCAGTGCTGGTGCCCGGCGGCTGTGTCGAGCAAGTCAACGTCGCCGCGGCGCGCGTCACGCGCTTGCCGCCGAACGTCGATCTCGAAGCGGCGGCGTCGTTTCGCGGCAACTACCACACGGCGTACTACGCGATGCAGCGGGCGAATCTCAAAGCCGGCGAGACGTTGCTCGTGCACGGTGCGGCCGGCGGCGTCGGACTCGCGGCGGTCGATATCGGCAAGCTGTACGGCGCGACGGTGATCGCGACTGCGGGCAGCGATGCGAAGCTCGAGATCGTGCGGCAAATGGGCGCCGATCATCTGATCAACTACACCAACGGCTTTCGCGATGCGGTCAAAGAACTCACGCACGATCGCGGCGCCGACGTGATCTACGATCCGGTCGGCGGCGACGTGTTCGACGAGTCGATGCGCTGTGTCGCGCCGTTCGGCCGCATTCTGATCGTCGGCTTCACCAGCGGCCGCGTCGGCCAGGCAAAGACGAATCACCTGCTGATCAAAGACGCGTCGGTGATCGGCTTCACCGTCGGCGGTCTGCAACGTCACGATCCCAAGTGGGCGAAGCGCAACGCCGACATCCTGCTCGGTTGGCTCGCGAGCGGCCGCATCAAGCCGTACATCTCGCATCGCGTGCCGCTCGAACGCACGGCCGATGCGTTGAAACTCATCATCGAACGCAAAGTGGTCGGCAAGGCGATCGTCGTCTAGACGTATGGCGAAACGCGCAAACGCAGTGACCGACCGCGCCGCCGCGCCGGCGCGCGATCTCTCGGCGACGTTCTCGAAGGAGATCGCGCCGGATGCGACCGTCGAGAGCATTCGTTTCGTATTCGATCAGCTGGCGGGTTTGTTGAATCGGCGTTTGCCGAAGGTCGGCGCGTTCCACGAACGCGTGCCGTTGGTCGCGCCGGACCGCACGATCACCGCCGACATCATCGTGCCCGACGGCGCGGGGCCGTTTCCGGTATTCGTGTATTGCCACGGCGGCGCGTGGGTCGCGGGGAATCCGGCGAGCCATCGCAAGCTGACGCACCGTTTCGCCGAAGGCGGTGTGCTCGTCGTCAGCGTCGACTATCGGCTCGCGCCGGAGCATCCGTTTCCGGCCGCGTTCGACGACTGCGTGTTCGCGGTCGATTGGGTGTTCGAGCACGTGCGCGAGTACGGCGGCGACCCGGCGCGCATCGCGATCGGCGGCGACTCGGCCGGCGGCAACCTCGCGGCCGCGGTCGCAATCGAGCTTGCGCAACGCAAGCGCGGCCCGCGCGTCGAAGCGGCCGTGTTGATCTACGGCGTGTTCGACTTTGCGGACGTCGGCGGACCGCTGTTCTCGCGCGTGCTGCACGAGGCGTACCTCGGTGCGAACGGCGCCGCGCTGTTGCGCGACCCGCGGGTGAGTCCGGTGCACGGCGCGCATCGATTGCCGCCGAGCCTGATCATCGTCGGCGGGCAGGACCCGTTGATCGACGACGCGCTCGCGCTCGCGCAGCGGCTCGCGGCCGCGGGCGTGCGACACGAATACGTCGTCGCGCCGGGAATGCCGCACGGTTTCGTACAGATGGAGTTCTTCGGCGACGCGCGCCGTTCGATCGAGCGCGTGCAAGCGTTTCTCGCGCGCGAGCTCGCACCGACGCGGCGCACGCAATGGCGCCGGCGCATACTCGACGCGAGCGTGACGCTGCGACGACTCTTCCGGAGGTCATGACATGCTGACGTTGACGGTGAACGGCATCGAACATCGGATCGACGACGTCGATCCCGCGACGCCGCTGCTGTGGGTGCTGCGCGACAGCCTGAATCTCGTCGGCGCGAAATACGGTTGCGGTGTCGGCCAGTGCGGCGCGTGCACCGTGTGGGTCGACGGCCATCCGGTGCGTTCGTGCTCGTACAGTGCGGCGGCCGCGTCCGAGCACGGCATCACGACGATCGAAGGCCTCGCGATCGGCGACGCGCCGTTGCATCCGGTACAACAGGCGTGGATCGATCTCGACGTGCCGCAGTGCGGCTACTGCCAAGCGGGGCAGATCATGTCGGCGGCCGCGTTGCTGAAATCCAATCCGAATCCGACGGATGCCGACATCGATCAAGCGATGGCCGGCAACCTCTGTCGGTGCGGCACGTACCTGCGCATTCGCAAGGCGATTCACGCGGCCGCCGACGCGATGCGGACGCAAGGCGGTGCGTCGTGAGCGCGCCCGATCGCCACGCTACCACTTGGGTCGGCGCGGACCGGTACGTCACGGAGCTCGCCAACGGCCCGTTCGAGGAGCCGGCATGGGCGACGCCGTCGATTCGCAAGATCAATCGGCGCACGTTCCTGCAGTGGACCGGCGTCGCCGGCGGCGGCTTGATGCTCGGCGTCGGCGGTTCGCATGCCAACACACCCGCTGAGGCGCGCGCGGAAGTGTTCGCGCCGAACGCATATCTGAAGATCGCCGGCCGCGAGATCGTCATCTACGCGCCGAACCCCGAGATCGGCCAAGGCGTGAAGACGAGCTTGCCGA
>DASRZO010000044.1:0-2676 GCA_035686405.1 Pseudomonadales bacterium
CAGCCCGTCGCACAGCGCATCGAGCGCACCGAGCCGCGCTTTGACGATGCGCTGCGTGGCCCGCCGCAACGCCGCGCTCGGCTCGCCGCGATGCGTGCGCAATCGAACCTCCACCGATTGCGGGTCCGCGATCGGGCGACCGATGCGGCTGACGAGGCGACACTCGACGGCGGCGATCTCCGGGATCTCGGCGACGATCTGTTCGGCGATCTGCCCGGCCGCAACGTTGTAGAGCTTGCCGACGTGGGTCACCGGATTCTTGCCGGCGACCGACTCCATCGTCATCGGCCGATACGGAGTGATCAAGCCGTTCGCGCGGTTGCCGCGTCCCGCTTCGCCGTCGTCGCCCGACTCTGCCGACGTGCCGGTCACGGTCAGATAGACGCTGCCGCTGGCGACATCGTCGGCCGCGTTGACGACGATCGCGACGTCGCGGCCGACGCGCTCGCGCGCGAAAGCCGCGAGATCGGCCGCGACCGCGTTTTTCCGCTCGACGTAGTCTGCGAGCGATTCGAGGTGACGACCGACGAAGGCGCACGAAACGATCAGCTGCAATGCAGCGCGCTCGCGCACACCCATCACCTTCACGTCCTCACCGGCAGCCGGATGGGCGGCGCGAAACGCAGCCGACGTCGACCGCTGCTCGACCGCGAGCACGAGCGACTCGAGCGTCGACAACGGCGCGTAGCCGACGCCGATCGACGTATCGTTCGCGAGCCGCACGCCGCTGCGCGCGGCGCGCTCGAACAATTCCACCAGGTCGCGCGAGCCGGGCTTGATCGCGCAGTGCACGACGACATCGCGCTCGGCATCGAGCGCACTCAGATTACGGCGCAACCAGTCGCGCGTGCCGTCGCGCGCGAGCCGCGCCACCGGTATCGCGCGTCCGCGATACGCGTCGGTAGCCCGGCCGGCGAAAAAGATCTCGATCGGCTTGTCGACCCGGCCGCCGCCGAATGCGGGCGTGGCGGCGCCGCCGACGAGCAACACCTTGTCGACGTTGTGGTGCAAAACCAAACCGCATTGGTCGCGATACTGCCGCGACAGCTCGCGGCTCAGGTTCTCCGCAATCGCATCGCAAATCGAATCGGGGTGGCCCAACCCTTTGCGTTCGACGATCTCGACCACACCGGCGGCGGCGTCTGCACCCGCAAGCGTGTCGACGACGACCTCCATCGTGCGTCTCCTTCAACCGATCGCCAGTCTCCGGCGACGCACGCGCGTACGCCATTGCGGAATCCCCTTGGCGCCCGGGACCGCGGCGAGCACGACGGCCGCCGGTTCAGTATCCCGGCGGCTTGCGGAAACCTTCCCATTCGCGCTCGAGCAACTGCGCGAAACGCAGCGTCGTACGGTCTTCGAGGTACGGGCCGATCGCTTGCAAGCCGAGCGGCAGGCCGGCGCGATTGAGCCCCGCCGGAAACGCCGTCGACGGCTGACCGGCGAAGATCGCCCACATCGGATACGTCAGGTTCAACTCGTACGGCACGAGTTCGTTGTCGATGCGCAGACGCCGTTCGCGCATCGGCCCGGTCTGATGTTCGAACGCCGCGTCGAGCGTCATCGGCCCGATCAACACGTCCCAATCGCGGAAGAACTCGCGCCACGCCGCACGCGCTTGCTCGCGCCTTCGCAGCAACGTTAGATAGCCGACCGCGTCGATGATGAGTCCGTCCGCTTGCGCGTCGAGCAGACCGTGACCGGTGCGCGCCTTCGCCGCGGCCTCGCGTTCTTCGCGACTCTGGCCCTGCGTCACCTGCACGGTCAGCAGGCACAGGTAGTCGCGAAAATACTGTTCGAAATTGACCTGCGGCATCGCTTGCGCGACTTTAGCGCCTTGTTGGGACAGAAAACCCGCGAGCGCGTCGACCTTGCCCTGCATTTCCGCCGACGGCTTCACCCAGGGAAACGTCGGCATCACCGCGACGCGGAATTCGCCGAGGCGCGCGCACCGCGCTTGCGGCAAGTCGAGCCGCCAACCCGCGTCCTCGCCGACCTCCGGACCGGCGACGACGTCGAACAGCAACTCGAGATCCTCCGCGCTGCGCGCGAGCGGCCCTTGCACGCCCATCAGCGCCGCCGGATTCGGCGCATCCGCCAGCGGAAACGAACCCGGGCGCGGAATCGCCGTCTCGGTCGGACGATGGCCGTACACGCCGCAATACGTACCGGGCACGCGGATCGAGCCGCCGATGTCGCTGCCGATTTCGAGCGGGGTCAGTCCGGCCGCGAGCGCCGCACCGCCGCCGCCGGTGCTGCCGCCCGGTGTGCGCCGCAAGTCCCACGGATTGTTCGTGCGGCCGTAGACCGGGCTGTCCGCCTGCCAGTCGCCGAGCGCGACCGGAATGTTCGTCTTGCCGAGCAGACACGCGCCGGCCGCGAACACGGCCTTCGCGATCGGCCCATCGGTCGCCGGCTTGTAGTCCTTGAGCAGTTCGATGCCGGCGGTCTGCGGCAGACCGGCCGTCTGCGTCGACTCCTTCAACGTCATCGGCAGACCGAGCAACGGTGCGCGCTGCCCGCGCGCGAGGGCCGCGTCGGCGAGTTTCGCGGCATCGCGCGCGCGATCCGCCGTTCGCACCGGGATCGAGTTGAGCGGTCCGTCGAGCTGCTCGATGCGCTTCAAGTGCATGTCCACGAGCTCGCTCGACGACACCTTGCGCGCGCGCAACGCAG
>DASRZO010000045.1:0-6652 GCA_035686405.1 Pseudomonadales bacterium
GTGCGTTCGTTGGGTTGCGTCGCGAGGTCAGACGGTGATGCGGCCCGAACCTCCGCAGTACTGGCAGCGGATGCGCCCGCTGCCGATGCAAGCACCGCAGGATTTGTGTTCGGGCGAGCCGGTGGCAAGTTGCGGTTGCTCGTACCAGTTGCCGCGTCCGTTGCAGGTCGAACACGTCATCGTGCCGGCGCCGTTGCATTGGCCACACGTGGCCTGGCCCGGTCCCGGTGCACCCGACGGCGCGTTCGGTCCCGGCGGCGGCGCGTTTTGTCCGGGCGTCTGTGCGAAGCCGTGATCGATCAGGAACTGCGCGAGCTTCGGCGCGAACTGCGCGATCGGGTTGTAGCCGAGCGCGTTCGCGAGCGACAGCAGCCAACCGATACCCGTCCAGCCGAGCAAGACGTTGAAGAGCGCGATCGACCCCACCGTCGTGACGATCGGCAAGCCCTGTCGCTGCCGATACCACGCGAGGATCGTCGGTGCCAGATAGATCAACCATCCGATGAGCGTGCCCATCACGTCGCCTTCCCCTCGGCCCGGATCGCCGGATGGTAACGCCGCACGAGGCGTCGCTGCATCGCCGCACCGCCGCGTGTCGGACCGACCCAACGGCACCGCGGAGGCGCCGGAGCCAGCCGCCGATGTTCGATCTCGGTCAGAGCCCCAAGAACCGCCGCGCGGCCCCGCGCAGCAGCGACTCCGGGTCCGCCGCTCCGGCGCCGGCGCAGAACTCGCGCAAGCGTGTCTCCATGATCGCGTACGGATAATCGGTGCCGCCGAAGATCTGCCCCGGTGCGAACTCGTTCGTCAGATGGCGCAGATACGTCGCTTCGTATACCAGACTGTCGTAGAAGAACCCGCGCGCGTATTCGAGCGGAGGCTTCGGCATCGCGCCCCCGAATCCGTCCGTCAGGCGCCAGCCCTGTCCGAGCCGGTGCGTCAACGCCACGATCGCGCCGCCGCCGTGACTGAAACCGATCCGCAGCCGCGGATATCGCTGCGGCACGCCCGCGCGCATCAACGAGATCGCGGTCAGCGCCGTGTCGAGCGGAAACGCGGCGAACGGCACGAGGTCCTGCATCGATTGCAAACGATCGGCGCCGATCGGATGCAGCGCGTGCACGAACAGCGCGAGATCGAGCCGCTCCGCTTCGGCGTAGAACTCGTCGAATCGTTTGTCGCCGAGCACGACGCCGTTGACGTTGCTGCCGATTTCGACGCCGCGTAAGTCTGCGCTCTTCAGCCGCGACAACTCCTTTGCGGCGAGCTCCGGATCCTGCAGCGGCACGGCGCCGAGGCCGGCGAACCGCGCCGGCGCTGCAGCGATCATCGCGGCGATCGTGTCGTTCATCCAGCGCGCCATCTCGAGACCGTCGGACGGCGTGAACCAATACGACAGCAATTCCGGCATCGGCGACAGCACTTGCATCGACACGCCGTCGCGATCCATGTCGTCGATGCGCCGGCGCACGTCCCACGAGCGCGAGTCGATCTCGCGGAACGGTTTGTCGGCGATCATCACCGCCGCGGCATCGTTCGCGCGCTTGTGCATGCACGGCCAGCGCGCATTCGTCGCCGGCGACGGATTGTCCGGAAAGCGCTCCGGCACGACGTGCGAATGGACGTCGATCAACGCATCGTCCTCGTCACAGCATCGTGCTGCCGCCGTTGACGCTGATCACTTGGCCGGTGACGAACGACGCTTCGTCGCTCGCGAGATACGCGACCATCGACGCGACTTCGTCCATCTCGCCGGGCCGCCCCATCGGAATGACGTCGGTGAACTTCTGCATCAGCGCGTTGCCGGTACCCATCAATTTGCGCACCGGCGGCGTCGCGACCATGCACGGCGCCACGGTATTGACGGTGATGCCGCGCGTCGCGAACTCGCGCGCGAGGCCTGTCGTCAGGCCGTGCACCCCGCCTTTCGCCGCGTTGTACGCGGCGTGATCCCACAACCCGTTGCGCACCGAATCCGCGCCGATGTTGACGATGCGTCCTTTGCGCCGTTCGAGCATCACGGGCAGCACCGCATAGCAACACCACAGCGTCGTCCACAAGTTGCGGTCGATCGTCTGATGCAGCGTCTGCGGCGTGTGTTCGAGAAACGGCCGAATGACGCCGCCGCCGGCGTTGTTGACCAAGACGTCGATGCGGTCGAACGCCTCGCGCGTCTTGCCGACCATGTCGCGCACGACCGCTTCCTTCGACAAGTCGCCCGCGTGGCCAACCACGTCGTGCCCGAGCTCGCGCGCCAGCGTATCGACGTTGGCCGCGTCGAGATCCGCGATCATCAGTTTCATGCCGTCGCGGTGCAGCCGCTGCGCGATCACGCGGCCGATGCCGCTGCCTGCGCCCGTGACGATCCCGACCTTGCCCGCGAGCGCGCTCATATCGCGCCGCCCGCTGCCGATCCGTTCTTGCCGACCGAGTCTCTACTCATGCCGACCTCGACGCGGCCGACAGCCGCTCGATGGCGCCCTTCGACGCGAAGCGCGGTTCCGGTACCGCGCCCCAGTAGTCGATCGATTTCAGCCCCGGCGGCAACAACCGCGGTTCGCGCGGATCGCGCTCGGGGAATTCCTCCATGCCGAAGCTGTATTCCAGCGTCATACCGTCCGGCTCGAGGAAATACAGGAACACCGACCCCGACGGCGGATGCCGGCCGGGTCCGAACACGATCGGCACGTTCTGCTTCTTCATCCGCCACAGCGCCTGCCCGATATCGTCCATGTCGGTGACCATGAAATTGACGTGATTGAGCCGGTTCTCGGTCGACGCGCCGAGCGCGAACGAATGGTGCAGCGGATTCGGGAAACAGCGCATGAACGTGACGCTCCCCTCGATGCGATCCGATGCGCGGAAGTTGAGCGCGTCGAGGAAGAACTTCTCCGACTTCGCCTTGTCGGCCGCGAACAACACGACGTGGCCGAGCCGCGCGATCTTCGCGACCGTCGGCTCGAACGGCGTGTCCGCTGTTGCAAACGAATGGAAATACTCGAACGTCGTGCCGGTCGTCGGCTCGGTGACCCGAAACGCGTCGCGCACGCCGAGCGATGCGCACTCGTCGCGCGCGACCGGATGCGTCTCGATGTCGAGCGCGCGTAGGTGCGCACCGATCTTCTCGAGATCGTGCGCCGATTCCATCTCCCATCCGACGCGGCGCAAGCCGACCTCGCCTTGCCGCAACACCACGTCGTGATGGCGCTCGCTGCAGCGCATGAGGTACTCGCCATTCGCGGCTCGCCCGGCCGGCGTCAAACCGACGAAGTCGCGGTAGAACGCGAGCGAGCGCTCGACGTCGGAGACGTTCAGCGCGACATAGCCCAGTCGTCGGTAGCGGAAATCGAGCGCCATCGTCGTTCCTCCATCGTCGCTTCGCCGCCATCGCGGCGAATCGACCAACGCGTCCGAATCGCCGGACGCAGACCTCACAGAATGATGCTGACCTTGCCCTGCGCGTTGATGTCGTCCGTATCGAGGAACGACGTCTTCTTCTTGATCTTGATCGCGCCGCCGTCGACGCAGAGTTCGTAGCGATGGTGGCCGAGGTAGGTCTCCGTCACGCCGCGCTTGCTGCGGTACGTGACGAAATTCGACGTCGCGACGAACGACTCGTCGCCGCCCGCCACGATGCGTACGTTCGACACCATCCGCCGGCAGCGCGAATGCGGGAACTCGACGTGCGCGTTCTTCTTGCCGAGGCGTTTCACGCGTTCCGTCAGGCGGTGATAGTCGTCGGCGACGTAGAACAGCGTCGTCGCCGGATCGACGTCGTCGTCCGATCCCGCGGGCGGCACCCAGTAGCGCGCCCCCGGCACGAACAGCGCGAGCCATTCGGTCAATTTCCACTCGTCGAGCAGCGCCGCTTCGAGATACAGAAAATCCTCGACGTCGGCGCGCGTGACCGTCAGCGCTCGCGCCTTTGCGGCCGGCGCGCTCACGCTGCCGCCCCCGCCATGCGCCGATTCCATTCGCGCCAGAACACCCGCATCTGCGCTTCGTCTTCGATGATCGGATTCGCTTCGTGCATCCCCTTCGAGATGTCGTTCCAGCTCGCCATCGTCAAATTGTTGTAGCCGCGCTGACACAGCGCGAGCGCTTCGCAGTCATCGGGCGTCGCGAATCCGCCGGGGCCCAGGAATTCGAGATAGTTGTACAAGCGCCGCTCGCGCATCAGCGCGTTCTCTTCCTTCGGCGCGAGCGCCCAGGCGCTGACATTTTGCTGTCCGGGTGCGACCGGGAAGAACGTCCGTACGGTGACCGCCATGATGTCGTTGATGACGAGGTTGGGGAAAATCAGCATGTTGCGGTTTTGATACGCGATGCGCTCGGCGCGCGCCTTGCCGAATCGCTGCTCGAGCCGTGCGCGGATCTCGGTCGTATCGACGTCGCCCTGCTCGCCCCACGCCTTCACCGGCTTCGCGACCGGACGGCCCCACGGCGCGCCGTATTCGATCACGGCGTGACCGTTGCCGAGATCGTTCGGTTTGTTCACGGTCGTCAGGTTTTCGCCGAGCTGGCCGCCGGATGCCATCACGTAGTCGAAGTACGTCGCGTGCGTCGGCATCCCGTGATAGCCGTCGATGCTGTTCTCGCACAGCAGTTTCCAGTTCGCGGCGAAGCCGTATTCCTGCGTGCCGCCGACGATTTCCATGCCGACGTCGGATTGATCCATCACGAGGTCGATGAACTCCGCCGCGCCCGCTAGATACGTCACCAGGTCGACGGCGTTGCGGTCGTAGTTGACGAAGTAGAGGCCGCGGTACTGGTCGAGCTGCGGCACCGGCACGAGGTCGTGCACGCCGTCGACCCGCGTCCCTTCCGCGTAGCGCTCGGCGCCGGGTCGCGCGACGAGCTTGCCTTGCAGGTCGAACGCCCACGCGTGGTAGAAGCAGCGGAACAGCTTTTCGTTACCGCTCTTCTCGCGGCACACCATCGCGCCGCGGTGCGGGCAGGTGTTGAAGAACGCGCGCACGCGCGCGTCTTTCCCGCGCACGAAGATGAGTTCCCGCCCCCCGACCGTTCTCGTCAGGAAAGCGCCGGGCTGCGCGATCTCGGATTCGTGGCCCACGTACAACCAGCACTTGTCGAAGATCAGCCGCCGTTCGCGTTCGAGCACGTTCGCATCGACGAAAACGCGCCGGTTCACGCGGAAGAGTCCGCGGCTCTTGTCTTCGACGACGTACGGTTCGATCACCGGTTGGGCATCGACGTCGGCACGCACCGCGCTCATCGCTCTCCCCTTTACATACCGTGCAGCCGCCTTGTAACATGCGGGCGACGATCAAGTAAAGCGATTCCGCAGCCAAATATACTGCTCATTTCGACTCCAACCGAACGCGAGCCACTTTGACCGTTTGACTACACTGTTTTAAAGGAGAATCGATGTCCGCAAGCGTGACCCGCATGACTCAGGATCAACGTTCCGCCGCGACGAAGGACAAACTCGCACGCGCGGCATTCGAGGTGATCCGCGACATCGGCTACGCGGGCTTTCGCACCGCGGCGGTGGCGAAGGCGGCCGGTGTATCGCAAGGCGGGCAGCTGCACCACTTTCCGACGAAGGACGATCTCGCGCTCGCCGCGGTCGAATACGGCAACGCGATCGCACGGCAGAAGACCGAGGCGAACCTCGCCCGATTCGGCGCCGACGACGATCCGATTGAAGCGGTCATCGCCGACAGCATGGATTACTACTTCTCCGGCGCGTTCGACGTCGCGATCGACGTCGTGAAGGCCGGCTCGCAGAACGTCGAACTGCGCCGCGACATCGCCGATTCGAGCCGCGCGTTTCGCGACTACGCCGAGCGCGGCTGGCTCGAGAAATTGGTCGAACGCGGCTGGTCGGTATCCGACGCGCACGACGTCATCGACCTGTCGACGAGCCTCGTCCGCGGCTTCGCGATCCGCAAATGGATCCACCGCGATTCCGGCCAGTTCAAACGCTTGCTCGAGCGCTGGGTCGAGATCGCGTACGCGGCGTTCCCGGTCCCGAGCAGGCGACGGCCGAAAACGAACGCGAAGGCGTAATCGAGGACACCACGACCCGCGGCACGCGCGCCGTCCGCAACCGCCGCCGGTTCCGTCCCGAGCGAGCAACGCGGACTTACGACGCAAACCGCCGTCGACCGAGATCGAACGAACGAACAGAGGGGCGATGCCCCGGGGGGAAACGATGGATTTCGAACTACCCGGCGACGACGATCCGCGCCGCCGCGAAGTGCGCGCGTGGTGCGAGGCGCGTCCGCGCGCGACCGGCATGGAACTCGCGAAGGCCGGCTACGTCGTGCCGCATTGGCCGCGGCCGTGGGGGCTCGCGGCGGACGCGGAATTGCAGCTCATCATCGACGACGAGTTGCATCGCGCGGGCCTGCAGCGACCGAACAACTCGGTCGCCATCAACAATTGCGGTATCTCGCTCGTGCTACACGGCACCAAGGAGCAACAAGAGCGTTACCTGTGGCCTGCCCTGTCCGGCGAGGAACTCTGGTGTCAGCTCTTCAGCGAGCCGAGCTCGGGCTCGGACCTCGCGAGCTTGCGCACGCAAGCCGTCCGCGACGGCGACTACTACGTGATCAACGGCTCGAAGATCTGGACGTCGCTCGCGCACAAAGCCGCGGTCGGCATCATGGTCGCGCGCACCGATCCG
>DASRZO010000046.1:0-3446 GCA_035686405.1 Pseudomonadales bacterium
GCGGCGCCGAAACTCAGCGGCACCTTAAGCAACGCAGTACTGCGGCACACTCCGTTCCTTGCGGTCGAATTCGAACGCGCGTTCAGCCGATTGCGGCGAGCGCCGCCGTGTACGCCTGTCCCGCCGCGTCGAAGCGGCCGACGGTGAACTTGAGATCGCGCAGATGGCCGTCGTGCAGCCCGTAGATCCAGCTGTGCACGACCAATTCTTGCCCGCGCTCCCACGCGTCGCGTGCGATGCTCGTGTGAACGACGTTCGCGGCTTGCTCGATCACGTTCAGCTCGCACAACCGCGCACTCGCGAATTCGTCGCTCATGTCGCCGAGCCGCTGCGCGTGCAGATGCCGGACGTCTTGCAGGTGGCGCAACCAGTTGTCGCTCAAACCGAGGCGCTGCTGGCGCAACGCGGCGTTGACGCCGCTGCAGCCGTAGTGACCGCAGACGATCACGTGACGCACCTTCAGGATGTCGACGGCGAACTGCAGCACCGACAGACAGTTCAGATCGGTGTGCACGACGAGATTCGCGACGTTGCGGTGGACGAAGAGTTCGCCCGGCAACAAGTCGACGATCTCGTTGGCCGGCACGCGGCTGTCCGAACACCCGATCCACAGATACGCGGGCGATTGCTGCCGCGACAACTTGCGGAAGAAGTCCGGATCCTGCTCGCGAATGCGCGCGGCCCACGCTCGGTTGTTCTCGAACAGATGATCCAACGCTTCCACCGGTGTCGCCTCCCATTCCTGGCGCATGCATGCAGGCGGAGATTCTACGAACTTTCCACGATCGAACCGAGGCGCGAACGGCGCTAGCGTGGAGACGTACGATTGGAGACCCTCGATGGAGCAGATACAGATCACCTGGCGCGGCGTAACCCCGTCGCCCGCCCTCGAAGCCGACATTCGCGAAAAAGCTGCCAAGCTCGAGCAGTTCTTCCATCCGATCATCAACTGCCGAGTCGTCGTCGAAGCGCCGCAGACGCACCGACGCCACGGCAAGCTGTATCGCTTGCGCATCGACGTGCACGTGCCAGGCCACACGATCAACGTGTCGCACGACCCGTCCGCGGATCATTCGCACGAAGACATGTACGTGACGATCCGCGACGCGTTCGACGCCGCGCGCCGGCAACTGCAGGACCACGCGCGCTTCGTGCACGGCGATATCAGGACTTCGTCGACGAACCCTTGAGTCAGATGGCGAGCCGCGGCGTCTTGCGGCTCACCGACGTTTTGAAGCCGCGCGGTTTCACCACGAGCACGTCGCAAGCCACCGCGTCGATCACGGCCTCGGCCGTCCCGCCGATGTGCGCACGGCTGCCGCCGCTGCGCGACACCGCGCCCATCACGAGCAGATCGGCGCGGCGCGTCGTTGCACAACGCACGAGCCCTTCCGCCGGGTCGCCGCCTTCGAGCAGCGCCTGCGCAGCGACACGGTGGCGCTGCGCGAGGCGTTCGATCGAGGCGACCGAGACGGGCTGCGACGCCGCGACTGCCCAGCCCCGGACGCTGCGCTCGGCAATGTGCACGAGTGCCAGTGTGCCGCCGACGCATGCGACCACGTCGCCCGATGCGCGGACGAGCCGGTCGTCGAGCCCCGCGGGCTTCGCGCGCGCATGCATCGGGTCGACCGCCGTCAGCACGCGCGGATTCTTCGCAAGCCGGCCATCCTTCACGAACCACACCGGGCACGGACACTCGCGGATCAGTTCCCAATCGGAGTTGTTCAAGAACCACCGGGCGATCCGCGAATGGCGGCGCGACGCGGCGACGACGAGATCCGGTTTGTCCGCCAGCACGCGCCGCACGATCGCGTGCGCCGGCGGAAAATCCCACGCGACCTCGCAACGCACCCGTACGCCCTTCGCGCGCAGCGGACGCGCCAGCGCGCGCAACGCCGCGCGTGCGCGCCGCGCGAACGCATCGAGGATCTTCGCCGGGTCGGCCGGCAGCGGGTCGGGCAACGGCGACGGGGCCGAAAACGCGTGAAAGAGCGTCAGCGACGCGCCGCAGCGCTGCGCGATCAGCCCCGCCTTGGCGAGCGCGACCTGCGACTTGTCACTCGGGTCGCGAATCGCGACTAGGATCGACTTGAACGTCATCGGCGCATTATGCCGCCGCGGTCCCCCACATGTTCAATGCGTACCTGCCGCAACCTGCGGCGCCGCCCGCTTGGTCGGATGCAGCAGCCGAAACGCGATCGCGAAGCGGTTCCACGCGTTGATCGCGTTGACGAGCAGCGTGAGCTTCACGACTTCCGCTTCGTCGAACTGTTCGCGCACCGCTTCGTACGCCGCATCCGGCACGTGGGTCTGCGACACCAGCGTCACCGCTTCGGTCCACTCGAGCGCGGCGCGCTCGCGCGGCGTGTAGAGCGACGATTCGCGCCACGCGTCGAGCAGAAACAAACGCTCTTCCGTTTCGCCGTGGGCGCGCGCGTCGCGCGTGTGCATGTGCAGGCAGAACGCACAGCCGTTGATCTGCGACGCGCGCGTTTTCACGAGTTCCATCAGCGCGGGTTCCAAGCCGCTGCCTTGCAGGTATTTCTCGAGCGCGAGCATCGCGTTCATCGCCTCGGGCGCTGCTTGATACGGATTGAGTCTGGATTTCACGTCGGTCTCCTGTGTCGGTTCGAGAGTCGTCTCACACTGGCTGCGGGCGCTTCAACAACGCCGCGGCGAACATCGCCACGATCAGCGCGGCGCCGAGTAGGTAGAACGTATCGCTGAACGCCATCACGAACGCTTGTCGGCGCACCGTGTTGCCGACCGCGATGATCGCTTGATGCGCGGCCGCGCCGGGATCCGACACGCCGTGCGTCAGGAAGTACTGGGTCAGGTCGTCGATGCGCGTGCGCGTCGCTTCCGACAGCCCCGACACCGAGCGCATCAACACGTTCGAGTGGAATTGTTCGCGCGTCGTCACGAACGTCTGCAACACCGCGATGCCGATCGCGCCGCCCAAATTGCGCATCATGTTGAAGAGTGCCGACGCGCTACCGGCGTTCCCCGGTTCGATGCCGGCGTTGGCGACCGCGACGAGCGGCGTGAACGCGAGCGCTTGGCCGACCGCGCGCACGATGTTCGGCAGCATCAGCTGCTCGCCGGCGTAATCCGGTGACATCCACGCGTTCATGAAGTTGCTGGTCGCAAACAACGCGAAGCCGATGCCGATCAGCCAGCGCGGGTCGAAACGCTGCATCAACATCGGAATGAGCGGAATCAACACCAGTTGCGGCAAGCCCGTCCACGCGAGCACTGCGCCGATCTGCTGCGCGTTGTAGCCCTGCACGCGCGCGAGATACACCGGGATCACGTATACCGAGCCGTACAGCGCGACGCCGAGCAGGAAATTCGCGAACAAACCGAAGCCGAAGTTGCGCCGCGCGACGAGCCGCAAATTGAGCAGCGGCTTCTCTCGCGTCAGCTCGATCCAAACGAAGAGCGAC
>DASRZO010000047.1:0-4846 GCA_035686405.1 Pseudomonadales bacterium
CGCCTTCGGTTCCAGTGCCGTCGCTGCGGCGGCACTCGATGGCGCCGGTGCAGCGGCGGTCGTGCTCGACGGTGCCGTCGCCGCCACCGCGTTCGCGGCAGCCGCCAACGCCGGCGACATCGCGACGCCTTGGTCCGCGAACGCCGGCAAAACCGCAAACGATGCGCCGAATGCGAGCATCGACGACCAGCGGCGCCAACCGCGGCCTAACAAGCGCATCAGGGTGCGCGCGCCGCGTTCGCTCACGGCAGCAATCCGCATTCGAACATCTTGTTCGCGACCGGGCCTGCCACCTCGTCGAGAAACACCGTACGCATTTGCGGATCGCCGCGCAGGATTTCGATCAGGTTTTGCTCTTCCTGCGGCTTCGGTTTGCCGCGCGCTTCCCACAGCTGTTCGCACGTCGATGCTTGATATCTCTGGATGACCTTCTGCGCGACCATGTCGAGCATCGGATACTGCGATGCAGATACGCCGATCGCCATCGACGCACCGATCAAACCGAATGCCCACGTGCGAATGCTCACGACGCTCTCCTCGATGTGTTGGAACCGATGGGTGACGACTGCGTTCGTCACGAGTCGACGCAGCTTAAACCGTACGCAACCCGCACTTAAAGCCGAAGGCGACGCGCGCCGTCGGATGACGCACGCACGAAGCCTGCGTTCATTGCGCACGGTCCGGCGATGCCCGGGGCACGCGCGCCACCGCGACATAGCCGGCGATCGATATCGCGACGATCGCCGTCATCGCGGTCATCGCAACGCCATAGCCGAAGCCGCGCACGAGCCCGCCGAACAAGACCGGACCGAGCACGCCGCCGATCATCACCGTGCCCGGCACGAGCGAGGCCATGCGCCCCGACGCGTCGCGCGCCGCGACCAGCCCGACGACGAACGGAATGAAGAAGCTCCAGCTCGCGTTGAAGACGAACACCGCGACGTAGAACTCGAGCGCGCCGTCGAAGTACGTGAGCATCAGAAACGATCCGACGAGCACGCCGCCGCCGAGCGTCTCCGGCCACACGCGCGCGCGCCGACCGCCGGCGAAGATCGCGGCGCTCAGCGAGCCGGCCACGCCGACGAAGAGCCCGACTGCGATCGCATTGCTCGCCGTGGCGTGATCGAGATTCGAATGCACTGCAAGACGTTCGAGGAATGCCCACACGCCGATTCCGCCGACGTAGAACACCACGATCGCCGCGAGCAGCATCCACGCCGACGCCGGCGCGTCGCGCAACCGTGCCGGCGTGCCGTCGACGCGAAACTCCGCGGCCGCGCGCTGCGGCAACTTCCGCGCGAGCGGCAGCGTCGCCGCACTGATCGCGGCGAGCGTCGCGACGAACCCCGCGAGCGCGACGTGCGTAAACGGAATCAACGCGAGAAACGCGCCAGCGAACGTCACGTCGGTCGTCAACTTGATGCTGTACGCCCGTGTCGGGTTCGGCAGCTTCGCGATCACGGTGAGACAACTGCTCGCGATCACCACGTTCGATGCACCGCACAACGCCTGCGCGACGAACAACGTCGCGATCCCCGGCGCATAGCGCAGGCCCAGCAATCCGACCGCGGCGATGAGCAGCGCGGCACCCGCGGCGTAACGCAAATTCACCCGTCCGACCCAGTGCGGCGCCGTCAGCGACGTCACGAGTCCGGCCAACGTGCCGCTCGCGACGACGAGACCGAGCCGACCTTCGTCGAGGCCGCGAAAGTCGGCGAGCAAACCGCCCAAGACCGGCAGCACGTTGCCCGGCATCGCGGCGATACTCGAGATCACGATGGCCGCGAGCGCAGAGATCGGCATCGAAAAAGAGGGACGGCTGTTGGCGAGGCGCGGACGGTGCAGGGTCGCTGTCGTACTGTCAACGGCACGATGCTGACGACCCGCCTCCGTGTATGCATAATCCGCTTAACAACGGATCGCACCACCAGCGATAATCCGTTGGCGAGGCGGTCCCCCCGCCTCCAATGGGGAGCGAGTGGATCTCATCAAGGAGCTTAAGGGCATGCGTGGCATACGAATGGCTATGGGGTTGGTCGGCGTCCTCGGATTGTCGTCGCAAGCGGCGATGGCGGCCGATTTGTCCGGCGTCTATGTGGGCGGCGGCGTCGGCTTGTACAACTTGAAAATCGACAACAGCTATCGACCCCCGGAGGAAGACGCCGTCATCGCCGAGGCGAATCTCGGCGGCTCGGGGAATTTCGAAGACAGCGGCTCGGTGTGGCGCGCATTCGCGGGCTACGACTTCAACAAGTACATCGGCATACAAGCGGACTACGTCTGGTACGGCACCACGCAAGACCAGATCCCGCAGAACAGCGGCGTCAACGTGAAGGCGACCGGCGACGCATGGGAACTCGGCATCAAGCCGCAATTCCCGATCGGCATGTTCGACATCTTCGCGCGCATCGGTATGAACTGGTACCAGATCGACGCGAAGCGCCAATACGTGAAGGGTGAGTCCGACAGCAACAATGATCCGTTCTACGCAGCGGGCGTCCAGGCGAACTTCACGAAGTCGTTCAGCATGGCGGCGGAATACGAGTACGTCGACGCCAGCGGCGGCGACCTGAACGCGACGACGATCAACTTCATCTACAAGTTCGGCGCTAAATGATCGATGCCGGCGGATGCGGTCTCGCCGCATCCGCCGCGCGTCAGCCGTTCATCCGCCTCGTGCGCCGAGTTCGCGCAACAGCGCCTCGGTGTGCTCTCCCAGTTCGGGCCAGCCTCGATCCGCCGCCGCGCCGTCGAAGCGCAGCAGCGGCGCGTGGCGCCGATAGGTTCCCCACGCGCGCGCAGTCGCAGCGCTGACCAAGCCGGCGTTCGCAATCCGCTCCGCCGGCGCTTCGCCGTCGGCACGCACGCACGGATAGCCGCGCTCCGCGAGCCGTTCCGTCCACCATCGCGACGGCCGCTGCGCGAAGGCGGCCTCGACGTCGGCGTCGCCGCGTTCGCTCATGGCCGCGATGTCGCGACGGCAGTCGTCCCACCGATCCGCATCGACCGCGAGCAACACCCAACCGTCGCTCGTTCGGTACAGCCGCCGGCGCGGTGCGGTGCCGAAGCCCGACGGGTCGAGTACCTCGCGCGGCACTTTGCCGGGACCGTCGAAGAAGTCGTCGAAGTTCGCGTACGCATTCGCGCCGAACATGTCGACGAACACCGCTTGGCCGACACCGCAGCGGGCGACCGCGGCGAGCCCGAGCGTCGCGGCGGTCGCAACGACCGACGACGTGTTCGGATCGGGGTTCAATTCGTTCGCGCGCGAAATGCGCCGCGTCGCATCCCGCAGCGCCGCCCCGGCGAGCAGCGTCTCCGGCAGGGTGCCGCCGAGCTGCATCACGACACCGCCGAGCGCCGCACCCGGAATCGGATGCGTGCTCGGGCGCAATGCGCCCGGTCCGCGCGGGCCATAGCCGTTGACCGAGACGTAGACGATCTTCGGATTGACCGCGCACGCGTCGCGATAGCCGATGCGCAGGCGCTCCGGCACACCGACGCGATAGTTGTGAACGACGACGTCGGCGCGCGCGATCAACTGCTGCGCGACGCGCTGACCCTCCGGCGACTTGAGGTCGAGGCAGATGCTCTCTTTGCCGGCGTTGACGCGCGCGGCACCCAAGCCGCCCATCATCGCGCGGAACGGATCGCCTTCCGGCGGCTCCACTTTGATCACGCGGGCGCCGAGATCGGCCAGCATCGACACGCCGAGCGGCGCCGCGATGATGGTCGCGAACTCGACGACCGTCACCCCTTCGAGCGGCCGTTCAGCGCGACGGCCGCTCTGCGACGGCACAGGCGCCGCGCGTTGCAACGCACGCTCGAGCGCGAACTCGCCGACCGCGGGGATCGTATCGCCGGGTGCACCCGGGGTCGCATCCAAGCGCGCGACGACACCGAGCTGACGACCGAGCGCGGTCGCGACGACATGACCGTTGTCGACGAGATCCCGATCGTCGAGCGCCTGCTGCGTCGTCTGATACGGATGCGCCACGATGCCGCCGTCGGCGACGAAGAGCTGCATCCACTCCGCCGCCGTGCGTTCCTGCATGCGTCGCAGCAGACGATCGCGAAATTCTTCGCGCACCGTTTCGCTCCACAGCATCGGCTGGTCGCCGTGCTCGAGGATGTCGGCGAGACCCACACAACGCAGAAACCGCTCGAGCAAATGCGGCAGCAGGTTGCCGAGTTGAATCCAGCGCCCGTCGGCGCATTGCACCGGGTGATAGTTGATGGTGGGCAGCAGCGTGAACGGATCGGCCGTGAGCGGCGGCGTCGCAATCCCGCGTGCGGCGAGTTGCGGCACGAACAGTCCGCCCATTTCGTACGGCAGCAGACCGTGCGCGAGCGTCGTCTCGAAGTGACAGCCGCCGAGCCCGCGCTCGCGCGCGCAGAGTCCCGCGACCACGCCGGAGGCGACCGCTTGCGAGATCGCGTGCGTCGCGACGCGCACCGCGCTGTACACCGGCCCGTCGCGATCGACGACGCCGCGAAACACCATCATTCGCCCGAGCCGTGCCGCGATCACCGCCTCGTCGAGCGGCAATCCTTCGAACGGCTCGATCGCGGCGCAGACGAGGTCCGGCCGTTGCGCGCGATAGCGCCGCAGATCGAGCCCGCGATCGCTGACGACCGCATCCGCTGTCGCGACGATCAGCCGCTCGAGATCGGCACCGTCGCACGCGACGCTGCGCTTGCCGCGCAGCCACACGCGCGCGTGACCGTCGGCGCGCGCCGGATCGCCGCTCGCTGCTTCGACCTTGACGACCTCGGCGCCGAAGTCGGCGAGCACCATCGTCGCGAGCCCGCCGACCGGACCCGACGTCGCATCGACGATTCGCAA
>DASRZO010000048.1:0-6801 GCA_035686405.1 Pseudomonadales bacterium
GCAGACCATCACGGCCATGCCGGTGATCCACGCGCGATGCTTGTCGACCCGGCGTGCGAGCGCGCCCCAGATCAGCACGCCGCAGATCACGGTCGGAAAATAGATCAAGAGGATCTTCGGACCGGACGTCGTATCGCCGACCACGTGCTGCATGAAGAACGGAAACATGGCGCCTTGCAGCGTCGGGCCGAGTCCGACGAGCGTGAACGCTGCGAGCAGGCGCACGAACGGGCCGTTGCGACTCATGACGGCGAGTCCGCGCAGCAGCGGCACCGCTTCGCCGCCGACGCCGCGGTCCGACACCGTCGACACGGCGAGCGCGACCAATGTCGGAACGGCGATGACCGCGACCAGCGCGGCCATCGACAACACCTGGTCGGGTGTGCCGCCGACACCGAAGAATTGTTGGCGAACGGCGGGAATGGCGAGAAATGCGAAGCCGCCGAGGGTGCCGAAGATCGTGCGCAGCGTCGTGATGCGCGTGCGCTCGTGATAGTCGCCGGACAGCTCCGCGCCCCACGCGTAGTACGGGATGTTGATCAGCGAAAAGCCGAGCCAGAACAGCACGAGCCACACGGCGAAGTACGTCGCCGTGACGTGTTCCGGCGGCACGAACAGTTGCCATGTCGCGATTGCGAAGATCGGCACGCCGACGACGATCCACGTCTTGCGCCGGCCGAACCGATTGCGCGTGCGATCGGACAACACGCCGACCGCCGGATCGATCAACACGTCGAGCAAGCGCGCGAACATCAGCAGCGCGCCGATCTGCACGAGGCTCACGCCGAGCGACGCGTAATGGAAGCCGAGGAACAGCGACGACGCATTCATCGCGCCGCCGACCGGAAGCTCGATCAGCGAATACGCGAGCAATTTCCGCAACGGAATCCGCGTACCGCCGCTCGCGGTGCGCGCGCCGGCGTGCGTCGATGGCGATGCGGCTGCAGCGGACGATGCTTCGGCCATCAGCGCGGATCTCTAATCGTCACGGTGCCCTGGGCGATCGCGACGCGGCGGCCATCGTTGACGATGTCGATGCGCACGACGGCTTGGGTGCGCGACAGGTTGATGATCTCGGCGCGTGCCGTGACGGTTCCCTGCGTGACCGGCGCGGTGAGATTGATCTTGAATTCCGTCGTCGCGCCCCACTGACCTTTCTTCATCACCGGATAGCAGACGCAGCCGAGCATGTGGTCGCAGAAGGCCGACAGCACGCCGCCGTGCATGTTGCCGACGCCGGTCATCAGCTCCGGGCGCGCCTGCAGCTCGCCGGTCATCGTGCCGGGACCGACGTCGGTGATCTTGATGCCGAGGAACTCCGGCAAGCCGCCGGCGCCGCCGCGATTGGCGAGGAAGTTCGCGGCGATCTGTTCGTTGTATTCGAATTTCGGCGTCAGGTCGGGTAGTTGGCTCATGGCGATCCTGTATTGCTTGCGATGCGGTGATGTGCGGTGTGTCAGCGGCGGAACGTGTCGACGATCGCGTCGACGTTCTCGGCGACGCGGCCCGGCTTCATGCCGACGGACGGCGAATACAGCAGCACGTGCTCGGCGAGACCGTCCCACTGCTTCAGGCGGTCGCGCACTTCGTCGGGGCGGCCGGTGACCGCGATCGCGTCGACCATCTCGTCCGGCACCGCTCGCGCCATCGCGGCGAAGTCGCCTTTCTTGAACGCGCTCGCGATCGTGTCGCCGATGCCTTCCCAGCCGTGCGGCTTCAGCACGGAGTGGTACAGCCGGGTGGTGTAGTAGAAGGCGATCTGCGCGCGCGCTTCGTTGCGCGCCTGCGTCGGATCGTTGGAAACCGCCGCGATCACGTACGGCAACAGCTCGCACTTGCTGCCTTCGAGTTCCGGCTTCACGCATTCGGCGATGTATTTGCGTGTGTAGATCGGGTGGCCGACCAAGCCGTTCGCGACCGCCGCCGCGGCGCGGATCATGCCGCGGTTGACGGCGGCGATCGCGATCGGAATGTCCGGGCGCACCGCGCCGGGACGCGAGTATTGGGGAATCTTCACGCGATAGTGCGGGCCTTCGTAGTTCAGGCCGCCGCCTTTGCTCGCGGCGAATGCGGCGCGAATGAGGCCGATCGCGTCTTTCATCCGCGGCGCGGGCGGTGCGTCGAACGGCATCGAATACCAGTTCTCGTTCATCGTCTTCGTGCCGCTGCCGAGGCCGAGGTACATGCGGCCGCCGGACAATTCGTCGATGTCCATCGCGGCGCTCGCGGCGAGCATCGGCGAACGCATGAACGCATACGCGATGCCGGTGCCGAGCTTGACGCGCTGCGTCGCCGTCGCGACGGCGGCGAGCCGGACGAAGCCGGCCGCATTGAAGAACTCGATCGTCCACACCGACTCGAAGCCGGCTTTCTCGGCGCGAACCGCGGCGTCGATTTGTCCCTTGATGTCGGAGCGCGTGAGGATGAGGCCGTGTTTCATGAGGGTTCTCGAGTGATTGTTTCGAATGATCTTCGATCGGGCGTTCGCTGCAATTCGTCGCGTCAGTGCGGCGGAATCAAGCAGGAGTGGATCGACTCGGCGCCGGGCACTTGCCGCGCGAGCGTACGAATCGCGAGCGCGGCGTCGGCGAGCGGGAAGTCGTGCGTGTGCATCTTCTCGACCGGTACGCGGCGCGACTCGATCAAACGAATCGCCGCCTTGTAGCCCGACGACGTCACGCCGATCGCGCCTTTGATGTTGATCTCCTTCATCACCACGAGGTCGGAGACGAAGTTGTCGACGGCGCGGAAGCCTTTGACGCCGGCGAGCACGACCGTGCCGCCGGGCCGCACCATCGACAACGCGTCGGCGACCGGCTTTGTCGCGTACGCCGACACGTCGACGACGACGTCGGCACCGCGGCCGTCGGTAATTTCCTTCACGCGTTTGATCGCGTCTTCGTTCTCGACGTCGATCGTGTGGTCGGCGCCGAACGTGCGCGCCAGCGCGAGCTTGTTGGCGTCGGCGGCGAGGCCGGTGACGATGATCGTGCCGGCGCCGACTTCTCTGCACGCGATCACCGACGCGAGGCCGCGCTGACCCGGACCGAGAATGACGACCGAGTCGCCCGGTCTCGTGTTCGGCAGTTCGACGGCCCAGCGGAAGCCGGCGCCGAGCGGATTGAAGATGGCGCCGATCGAGGGCGGTAGGGTCGGATCGACCTTGTGCACGATCGTGTTCGGCGCGAGGTACATGTACTGCGAATAGCCGCCCCACAGGCCCGGCGCTTCGGCGAGCGGAATGTACGAATAGATCCGCCGCGTGTCGCACAGGTGGTAGCTGCCGGCGAGGCACGGTCCGCAGTGGCGGCACGACAACATCGTCTCCACCGCGACGCGATCGCCGACGTCGACCTTCCAGCGCTTGGCTGCGCGGTCGCCGATCTTCGCGATGCGGCCGAGCGGTTCGTGACCCGGCACGACCGGCATCGGCGTGCGCAGCTGACCTTCGAACTGTTCGTAGTCGGAACCGCAGATGCCGCACGCTTCGAGTCTCAGAAGCGCCGAGTCGTCGTCGATGTCCGGAACGGGTATGTCGCGCGGCTCGAGCGTCCGCACGGCGGTCTGCACCATCGCAAACGACGTACGCGGTAGCGCGGTCATGGGGTGTTCTCGCGCACCGGTGCGCCAACGCCTTCGGGAAGGCCTTCGGGGAGGCCTTCGCGGATGCGCTTGGCGACGTCTTTCTGTTGCGCGAACTCGGCGCGGCGCCGCGCGATTTCGTCCGCCGACAGCTTCGCGACGTTCGAATAGTCGTCCTTCCAGCTCGGATCGGCGCTCCAGCTCTGCGGTGACGCAACGGTCGTGCGCGGTCCGGTCGCGGCAGCGAAGAGATCCAGCGCGAGTGCGAGCGTCGCGCGCTGCGACTCGGCGTCGAACGGCTTGCCGGCCGAATTGCCGAGCGGGAAGTCGCTGAAGACGAAGCGCGGCACGCCGACGTTCTCGACGACGTCGCGCGCACACCCCATCACGACCGTTGGGATGCCGTGCGCCTCGAGATGGCGCGCGACGAGGCTCGCCGATTGATGGCACACCGGGCAGTTGGGCACGAACACAGCGAGGTCGGCGCGCAGGTCGATGCACGCGGCGAGCACGTCCGGCGCGTCGCGGTCGAGCGTCGCGCGCTGGCTGCGATCGGTCGGCAGGCCGATGACGTCGGCCGCGAGCGCACCGATCGCGCCGCGCGCGGCGGCGGCGTCGAGCGCGGCGAGCGGCAGCCACGTGTTCGGATCGGCCGCACTCGTGTGCACCCGGTCGTAGGCGACGTGCGAGATGCGCAGATCCGGCGGCGGATGCGCCTTCGCCCGGTACACGCGGTAGTACTTCGCCGAGGCGTTGTATGCGGCGCCGGGTCCCTGGTCGCCGAGCGCCGGATCGAACCGGGCGGCGGTCGTCACGAGCGCGATCCGCGATTGCCCGACGGGCGCGCGCAGGGGCGCGAACGGTACGGCGTCGAAATGCGCCCATTGGTACGGCGCATAGCCGAGCGCCGCGTAGTAGCCGCGCGTGCGTTCGATGTAGGCGAGCGGCACGTCGCGCGTTCGATCGCGCCGCGCGTTCGCGCCGTCGTCGGCTTCGCCCATCGGCGCATTCCTTGATCTCGTCACCCCGCCGCAATGTAATGCAGTTTTCCGCAGCGAGGAACCGATGGCAGCCGCACGACAGTTCGATTCACGCAGCACGGCCGACGACGTCGTCAAAGGCGTGGACCTTTCCGGCAAGACGATGATCGTCACCGGCGCGAATACCGGTATCGGCGAACCGACGGCCCGGGCGCTCGCGAGCGCCGGCGCGCGGGTGATCTTCGCCTGCCGGCAACGGGCGGCCGGCGAGGCGGCCGTCGCTCGGACCAAGGCCGCACACCCGGGCTGTCAGGCGGAGTTCGGCGAACTCGACCTCGCGTCGCTCGCGAGCGTGCGCGCGTTCGCCGACAACCTGCGCGCCGACCGCATCGATGCGCTGATCTGCAATGCCGGTCTCGCGTTGATGGACTACCAGGAGACCGCCGATGGGTTCGAGCGGACCGTCGGCGTCTGCCACGTCGGCCACTTCATGCTCGCACGGCTGTTGCTGCCGCGGTTGCTCGCGTCCGGCAAACCGCGCGTCGTGATGGTGTCGAGCACGAGTCACAAGACGCCGCCGAAGCTCGACTTCGCGCAGTTCCCGATGACGCGGGCGAATTTCAAAGGCATGGGCGCGTACGGCCAGGCGAAGCTCTGCAACGTGCTGATGGCGAAGGCGTTGCAGCGGCGCTACGGCGATCGCGGACTCACTGCGTGCGCGCTGCATCCGGGCACGCTGATCACGACCGACATCGGCCGCAACTCGAAGATCGTCGGCGTGTTGATGCTGTTGGTCAGTCCGTTCACGAAAAACGTCGGCCAAGGCGCGGCGACGACGGTGTACGGCGCGGTACACGAGCCGGCGTCCGACATTGCGGGGAAATACCTGCAAGACTGTCGCGTGGTCGACAGCAGTCCGGAATCCAACGACCCCGCGGTGGCGCAGCGCGTGTGGGATCTGAGCGAGCAGTGGCTCGAGCGCGCGGGGCCGATGCCGGCGTGGCCGTAGAGGCCGCATCGACGCGGCGCGCGTACGCGTCGACTGCGATCTACGTTTCGGTGACGGATTCCGCCGACTAACCGCGCAGCGGCGTCACGACGCCGTCGGCGAAGAGCCGCAGCGATGCCATGACTTCGGCGTGCGTCAGATCACCCCACGCGAACGCGCCGACGAAATAGTCGGTGCCGGACTCCGCCCGTAACGCCTCGACGTGCGCGCACACTGCCTCCGGCGTGTCGGCGAGCAGCACTTGCGCGCCGATCGCGAGATCGAAGTTGCCTTTGAGGCTCGGCGACATGATCGGTTCGGTGCCGTGGGCGCGCCACAGCTTCGACAGATTCTCGTCGTAGCGTTGCCACGCGGCGCGTGCGCGCGCGTGGGCCGCTGCGCGCGTCGGCGCAACGTAGACGTGACGCGTCGCGCCGATGGTCGGCGTCGCGACGCCCGGGTTCCAGTCGACGGTCGCGGCGGCGACGAGCTCGCGATACCGGGCCACTTGCGCCTTCACCGCCGGAATCGGTCCGCCAACGACCGTGTTGAGGCGACGCGCGCCGGCGAATTCGATGTTGCCGGGATACCACAGCGGCGGGTGCGGCTGCTGCAGCGGCGCTAGCACCATCGGCAGCTCTTCGAACCGGTGGAATTCGCCCGCGTGCGTCAGTCGTTCGAGCGTCAGGCCCTTACGCAGGATCTCGATCGCTTCGAGCGTGCGCGGCATCGCCTGCTCGTCGGCGTGGCCCCACAACCGGTGCTCGATCGGCGAGATCCCTTTGCCGACGCCGAGGTCGAGCCGGCCGCGGGTCAAGTGGTCGAGCGCGCACACTTCCTCGACGAACCGCACGGGGTGATAGAACGGCAAGAGCGATACGAGCGTACCGAGCCGGATGCGCTGCGTGCGCTGCGACGCGGCGGCGAGGAAGACGGTCCCCGACGGGGCCGCGTCGAGCGGCGTGAAGTGGTGCTCGGCCTTGTGGTAACGGGCGAACCCGGCCGCGTCGGCGAACTCGAGCATCTGCAGACGCTGCTCGTACAGCGTGGCGAGGTCGGCGTCGCGCCGCTCCAGGTGATCGAAAATGCCGAATTGCATCGTGTCTCCCGATTTTTGCGCCTTGACCCGACAACGCTCGGCCGGCAGCAGCGCGTTTCTTGATCTCCCCGGACCCGCACAATCTAATGCAGAGGTGTCGATCATGGCGATGCACCGATGTTGCGAACACCGTCCGGCAAACCACGCGCCCG
>DASRZO010000049.1:0-8215 GCA_035686405.1 Pseudomonadales bacterium
TTTTTCTGCTTCCTCGTGACGTCAGCCGTAACGTCCGGTGATGTAGTCCTCGGTGCGTTTCTGCTTCGGGTTCGTGAAGAAATCGTCGGCGTTGCCGAACTCGACGAGCTCGCCGAGGTACATGAACGCGGTGTAGTCCGAGACGCGCGCGGCCTGCTGCATGTTGTGCGTGACGATCAGGATCGTGACGCGATTGCGCAGTTCCGCGATCAATTCTTCGATGCTCGCGGTCGCGATCGGGTCGAGCGCGGACGTGGGCTCGTCGAAGAGGAGCACCTCGGGCTCGACCGCGAGGGCGCGCGCGATGCAGAGCCTCTGCTGCTGGCCGCCCGACAAGTTGTAGGCCTGGTCGTGCAGACGATCTTTCACCTCGCCCCACAGCGCCGCGTCCGTCAGGGAACGCTCGACCGCTTCGTCGATCGTGCCGGAACGCGTGATACCGCGAACGCGCAAACCGTACGCGACGTTCTCGTAGATCGACTTCGGAAACGGATTCGGCTTCTGGAACACCATCGCCATCCGCATGCGCATCTCGATCGGGTCGACCTTCGGATCGAGGACGTTGACGCCGTCGGGGTAGAGGAGGAGTTCGCCGTCGTAGCGATTACCGGCGTACAGATCGTGCATTCGATTGAAACACCGCAGCAGGGTCGATTTGCCGCAGCCCGACGGACCGATCAACGCGGTCACTTTGTGTTGCGCGAGTTGCAGATTGACGCCCTTCAGCGCCAGAGCACCGGAGCCGTAGTAGAAGCTCAGCGCGCGCGTCTCCGCCTTGATCGTTTCGTTGGCGATGTCGGCCGGCTCGCCGACTTCCGGGCGCAACGGAGCATTCATAGTCGGCCCATCCATTCCTTCACCATTGGGGTTCAATGAGGTCGTGAGTCGCAGCGACGGCCATCGCGGCTGTCAAAGCGACTTTGCATGGGATGATGCAAGGTCCGCTGCGGCCGGTCGAGAGCGCAACGTTCATACTCGGGTACCTCGAACCTTCGCACTCGCCGCGTTGCAGGCGGGGACGGCCGCCGTCGGCGCGTCCCCGCTCGGGCCACCTAGAACGAAGCGACGACGTCGATCTGCCAGGTATCGACATCGGAGCCCGACTGCGTGCTGGCCGTATTCGATTCGGCTCGGTAGTAGGTCGTCCAGAACGTGAAGTTCTTCGCGATCGGGTAGCTCAACTGGTACTTCGATCCGCGCGAACCGACGAAGCCATTGGCGAAGTCCGAATCGAAGAAGGCGCCGACGACCGCGTTGCGTTGAACGTTGCGGTAGTTGTAGTTCAGACCAAAACGCCAGATCGTCGTCTTGACGCCGAGCAACCAGCCCATGTCCTCGTCGTCCTGGGGGCCGTTTGCGTTCGGGTTCTTCACGTATTGCCCGTAGAACGACAGCGGCAACGGCATATCGGCCACTTTGAGCCCGCCGATGTCGAGTTGGCCGAACCCTTCGTACAGCTGGAACTGCGACGTCGTATTGCCGTTGGCGGAGAGGCGCAACGTTCCGGCCGGGCTCGGCGGCACCAGCGGCGAGTCGCCGTCGAGGTGGTAGTGATAGAGGCTGGTGCCCAGGGTGACCTTATAGTTATCGGCGATCGTGAACCGCGCGCCGAACTGCGCCGAAATCAGCCGCAAGTCGTCGGTGAACTGGTTGCCGTTGCCGTTGACGTTGTTTTGCAGCGTGAAGGCGCCGGTCGAGCCGAACAGTTCCACGCCTTCCACCTTGTGGCTGTATTGCGCGGCAAGGCCCTCTGGGTTGATGTCGTCGTCCCAGATCAACTGGTCTTCGCTGACCCAAGGCTGCGCCATCTTGCCGGCGATGATCTTGAGCCCCGGTACGTCGGTCGGATGCCAATTCACGTAAGCGCGATCGAGCCACAGGTCCTTCTTGACGAAGTAGTTGTTGAGGTCTTGGTTGGTCGACCGGGCGTCGTTGTTGTTGCCGGACGCGATGCGGACCCCCGCTTCGACTTCATCGGTGACTTGCGAAACGAAACCGACCCGCGCCCGCACGCGCTGCCGGTTCGCTTGCTGCTCCGGATCGAGGTTTTGGACGTCGATGGTCTCCTGCCGAGCGCGGACGTCCCCGCTCACCACGGTCTTCGCGGCCCAGGCCACCTTTTTCTCGAAGTCATCGAGGTCTTTCTTCGACGCAGCACTGGCATCGGTCGGGGCGGCGGCCGGCGCCGGGGCCGCTTGCTTCGCGAGGTCGGCACTCAATTCGTCGTATTGCGCCTGTGTAATTGAGCCGTTCGCCTTGAGCATGGCGAGGAGTTTGGCATCGACGCTATCGGCCAGGGCGACCGAATTCAGAGCGGCGAGTACGAGCCCGCCGCATGCGCTGGCAATGGTTTTTCTCACGACTGTCTCCCAATTGGTTTTTCTCTACCCGCCACGGTGCAGCGGGCCAGCCAGTGTCGCCGCGCCGTGTGACAATTGGATGACGTCGCGCCGCAGTCGTCAGACCGGCGCGATTACGTCGTCGAAGAAGTTCCGCATCGCGCGCCACGAACGCCGATCGGTTTCGGCGTCGTATTTGAACCCCGGCAAATTCATCGCATCGACTTCGCGGTTCGTGAAGCTGTGCCCGGCGTTGCCGTACACGAGCATCTGATAGTCGACGCCGCCCGCGCGCATTTCGTCGATGAACGCGTTGCGCTGCTCGGCCGGAATGATCGGGTCGTCGGCGCCGAGACAGACCATCACCTTGCAGCGGATGTTCTTCGCGTCGTGCGGCGCGATCGTCGCGAGACCTGAATGAAAGCCGACGACGCAACCGACGTCGGCGCCGCTGCGCGCGAGCTCGAGCACCGTCGTGCCGCCGAAACAGAAGCCGATCGCGGCGGTGCGTTTCGGATCGACGTTCGGCTGCGATTTCAGCAGATCGAGCGCGGTGCGAGCGCGCGTGCGCAATGTCGCGAGATCGGTCGACAGTGCCGTGATCACGCGCATCGCTTGTTCGCGGCTGGTGATCGGTTCGCCGAACGTATCCATCGCGAACGCGACGTAGCCGAGTTCGGCCAACATGCGTGCCCGTTCCTTGGGGTGCTCCGTCATGCCGCCGCCTTCGTGTGCGACGAGCACGCCCGCAGTCTTGCGGCCGCTCGAACCGTCGGCGAGATAGCCGACGAAACGCTGGCCGCCGATGCGATATTCGAGATCTTGCGTGCGCATGATGTGCTCCGGAGCGGTGGTCGAGTCAGTGCGTGAAGAACGTATCGAGCGTCGGGAACGATGCGGTCGCCTCGATGCAGTTCCACAGGTAGATCGCGAAACCGATGTCGCCGGTCCACAGCGAATAGCGCATGCGGCCGGTTCGTTGCGCTTCGGCGTCGGTCTGCGCGATGCCGTGCATAGCGAATGCGCGCGCGCGATCGAGCCAACGCGCGTCGCGCGTGCGCGCAAACAGTTTCAGGAAGGCGTAGCCGTTGCCGCCGGTGCCGTGACAGAGGTTGGAACCCTTGGCGAGCGGTCCTGCGCGCCACGTCGCTTCGCCGCCGGCGACGAGCAAGTCGTCGAGTTCCGTACTCGGCGATTCGGCGAGGTTGACGATGAACCCCGGTGCGCCGTGGCAGTACTGCATCAGCATGGCGCCGCTCTTTCTACCGGCCGGCGGCACGAGCCACGCGCGCCAATTCGCGCAATCGCCGTCGACGGTCGCGGTCGCGCGTACGGTGTCGTCGATACAGCGTTGCCACGCGCGCCATTCGTCGGCGTCGAGCAGGTGTCGCCCCCGAATGAGCGGCAGCGCGGTGCCGACGAAGCCGTGAACGCCGTCGATGTACGTGCTGCGCGTGCCGTACAGGTCCTGCGTCCAATACCGGCATCCGAATTCGTCGGACCATTCGAGCCGGGACCACAACGTGCGCGCAGTGGTGCGAAAGAGTTCGGCCCAACGCGCGTCGCCGGTGTGGGCGTGCAGCAGCTGCGCGGCGAGCAGCGTGCCGGGCGCGCCCCACATCAACTCGCGCGCCTTGTTGTCCACGTTCGACTCGATCAGCTCCGCGAGGCGGTCGGCGCCGCGCGGTTCGGGTCGCATCGAATACAGCAGCATCAGGATGCTCGTCTCGCCCATCAGATACGACGCGGGCTCCGTCAAGTTCTCGCGTGCGAGCCACGCGCGATTCAGCGCGAGCAACGGCTCGACGAACCCGTCGTAACTGCGCTGCAGCCGCACCGCGCCGACGTCGTGCAAATGCGCGAGCGCCCACATGACGCCGCACGCGCCGAAATACAGCGGATAGAACGGTTCACTCGAGGCCGAGTCACCCGGGTCGGCGTCGCGCGGGTGAATCGGCCAATACGTTTGCGGCGAGAACGCCGCTTCGGCGTCCGCGACGATCCGCTCGATCGCGCGGCGCGCTGCCCCGGCGTCCCACGCGGCCGAATCGAGTCGTTGGTGTCGTTGCGGATCGTGCAGCACGGCCGTCGGATCTCACTCGTCGACGCGGTCAGTCCTTGTTCTTTTTCTTCTTATCCTTTTTCTCGCCCTTGGCGTCGCCCTTCTCGTCGGGATCGCCGAGCGCGAGCTGGCTCGAGTCGAGCTTGCGCTTCTCGAGATCCTTGATCAGACCTTCGTCGGAGAGATCGAGCTTGTGGGAGTTGTCCCAATCGCGCTGCGCCGTCTCCTCGAGCCGTTTCACCGCGTGTTTGTGCTCGGTCTCGATCGCGAGTTCGCGGCGGCTGTCGAAACTGCCCGGCGCCAAATTGATCGAACCGACGATGGCGCGCTTGCCGTCGGCCACCATCATCTTCGCGTGCAGCTTCAGATGCTTCATCGTGTGCACCTTCACGCCGACGTCTTGCAGGATCCGCAGTCCGCCGACCCCCTCGATCAACTTGTCGGCCTTGAGCGAATGCGGCTTGCGCGCGAGCACGTGCACCTTGACGCCGCGCGTCGCGGCGCGCACGAGCCGCTCGATGATCACCGTGTCCTGATAGCGCTCGTTCTGCACCCACAGCGTTTCCTTCGCTTCGTCGATGAACTGCGCGACGCGATGGCGGCCGTTGTTCGGGCACCAGATCAATTTCGACGACGGATCGGGTTCGAAGTCTTCGTGCGCCCAATCGGCATCGAAGCAATCGGCCATCTCTTGCGTCTCTTCGCGGTGCGTCGTGACGACCGCGTAGTCGCGCGTTTCGGTGAGATCGCGCAGTTCCCAGTTGAGCGATTCGACGAAGCCGATCACGTCGTCGACCACCATCGACTTCTGGTGCGTCAGGTCGAACTTCGGATTGCTGTCGCGCACGTCGATGCCGGCGTCGCCGAGCGTCTGGCGCGATTCTTCGTTCTCGGCTTCGCCGCTGCGCCGCGCGGGGTTCAGCATCACGCGCACCTTGACGCCGCGCTTGTGCGCGGCGACGACCGCCTGCAACAGCGTCTGGTCGGTGAACAAGAACATGCGGATGTTGAGCGACTTCGTCGCGCCGTTGATCGCGTCGAGGATCGGCTTCGACGTGTCGTCGGGCAGAACGATCAGCGCGTGCGACATCGATTCCTCACTTCACTTGCACGATCGCGGGTGCCTTCCACGTACCGTCGAGCGCCGCCGGCTTCGGCCAGTAGATGCGGTTCGTCACGTTGAAGGCGCCTTCGGGCGCCGGCAGCCAGTTCGATTCGAGCGCCTTGCCGGGCGAATCCTTCTGCAGGTAGATGTCCAGCGAACCGTCCTTGTTGTACTTGAGCGGCATCCACGCAGCGATGTTGTAGCGATTGAGCGCGTTCGGTACGAAGAACGATTGCGCGTCGTACATCGTGATCGACCAGAAGGCGTTCGCCGGCGGCGTTTGACCTTTGTCGAAGTGCAGCGTGTAGCGATTGGCGCCGTCGAGCGGCTGGCCGTCGCCGTCGACGAACGCGCTCGGGTAGATCGCGTCGGCTTCGATGTTCGCGCCGAAGCCGATCAACGCAACGACCGCGCGGGTGCCGTAGTCGGTGCCGAAGTTCGCGATGTTGCTCGGCAGTTGATTCCAGCCGTTCACGACGACACCGGCCTTCTTCGCCGCGTCCTGCAACTCGGCGAGCGCTTTCTGCACGACGCCGTCGAGTCCTTTCTGCACGAGCGGATCTTGCTTCGACAAATCGAAATCCTGTCCGGGCACCAGTCCGATCTTCGCGAGTTGCGCGACGACCGGCGCGTCGGCGGCCGGCGGCGGATTCGCCTTTAGCAATTGCGCGAGCAGCTGGAAGTAGGCGGCGGCGCTCATCTTGCCAACCTGATCGACCGGGGCCGACATGTCGACGTTCGGATCGACGGTGCCGAGCGGCGCTTTGTATGGCCTACCCCACGCCGACAGCGGCGTCAGTTTGTATTTCGCCTGAATCGCGTTGACCGCGGCGTAGTCGGCAGGACCGTTCGCCTGCGTGCGGCCGCCGACCATCACCGTGTTCGTCGGCGATTTGTACTCGGTCATACCTTTCGGCAGCGCGCCGGACCAATTCGGCCCGGTGATCGCGAAGTTCCCCGCCTTCGTGCCGGTGGTGCGTTTGCCGGGTGATGCGAACACGTTGGTCCACGCGTCGATCAGCGGCATCAGGTAGTAGCGCCCGTTCGTATCGGGAACCGACAGGATCATCGGTTCTTGGGTCAGATCGAGGAACGCGAACGAATACAGCGTGTCGACGTTCATCCGTACGATGTCGTGATTGTCGGCGCTCGGGTACTTCGCCATGTGGCCGAACTGATTGATCGGCGCGTGCGCGTCGGGCTGCGGCGACGCGACGTTCGTCGACACGCGCTTCGTCAGCTCGGCGATCAC
The DNA here is from genome assembly GCA_035686405.1 of Pseudomonadales bacterium. Lineage (GTDB taxonomy): Bacteria > Pseudomonadota > Gammaproteobacteria > Pseudomonadales > Azotimanducaceae > DATJGR01. The sequence goes on from DASRZO010000049.1 coordinate 6,759, forward strand.
GAGCGGCAGCCCATAGCCGACGGCGTCGACGCCGAGCTTGGCGATCTCATCGACGCGCGCTTGCTCTTCCGCTGCCTTCTGTTTTGCAGCCGCTTCCGCCTGTGCCTTCGCCGCGGCATCCGCCGCGGCCTTCTCGGCGGCCTTTTCGCCGCACGCCGTCAAAACCAGCGCCGCGATCGTCGCGATCGCCAGCGAGAGTGCGCGTCTCTTAGATTGCATGGTTCACTTCCTCTTCAGAGAGGCGCGATAGTACGGCAGCGCGGCCCGATCATGAAGGCGTCGTCCGACCTGCCAACGACCACGCAATGGCGATCGCCGCGACTGCAATGACGCCGCACGTCGTTTGTACGACGGGACCGAGACGGCGCAGATCGAACCCGGCCGCGATTGCGCCGCAGACGAGACCCGCGGCGAACCCCGCGAGGTGCGCGACGACGTCGATGTTCTCGCCTTCTATGCCCGTGTACGCGAGTAGCGCGAGTGCCGCGAAGATCGGCGCGAAACTACGCCGCCAATCGAGCGTGCGGTAGTAGCCGCGCCGCCACACGAACGCGCCGACCATCGCGATCGACGCGAACGTCGCGGTCGATGCGCCGATGGACCGGAAGTCGCTCGCCTGCACCGTCGCGTCGATGCCGTTGCCGATGGCCCCGCACACGAGTACCAAGAGCCATCCGAGGCCCGAGCCGAAGTGCCGCCCGACCAACACACCGAAGACGACGCCGACGAGCGAGTTCGCGACCAAGTGACCGAGATCCGCGTGTAGCGTCAGCGCAGTGATCGCGCGCCACCACTCGCCGTGCATCACGCGGCCGGCGTCCATTTCGCCGATCGACAGCCAGTTCCAGCCGAACGTCGCGTCGGCTTCGAGCGACGGCAACAGCCACAAGATCGTCAGGTAGACGAGGATGCCGAGGACGCCGTTGTCGACGATCGCGACGGTCGGCCGCGGCGGCGGTCGCGCGCTCGCTTCCGCGGCGTAGCTCGCGAGCTCCGCTTCGGCGCGTTCGACGTCCGCATCGGCGACCCACAGTCCCCACGCGTGGCCGTCGAAGTCGATCGCGTTGTCGATGTCGAGCGCGGTCAGCACCAGGCTCGGCCGTTCGAGTTCGCGCTTGCTGCCGCTGCGCCGTATACAGCGCGGCGGCGGATCGTCGGATACCTCCATGGCGGCATGGTATGGTCGCCGCTCGGAGAGGGTCCATCTCACAGCAGGAGAATCACGTGATCGTCGAACAGATTTGGACCGGCAACGCGTATCGCAATTTCAACTATCTCATCGTGTGTCCCGACACCGGCGACGCGCTCGCGATCGACCCGCTCGATCACCAGAAATGCCTCGCGCGGGCGAAGGCGAACGGCTGGCAGATCACGCAGGTGCTCAATACCCACGAGCACGGCGACCACACCGGCGGCAACGGGCCGGTGATCGCGGCGACCGGTGCGAAGTTGCTCGC
>DASRZO010000050.1:0-2773 GCA_035686405.1 Pseudomonadales bacterium
AGCGTTGGAGCGCCCGAGATCGCAGTCTATCATCGACGCTCCATTCGGTGAGGGCATTGCGATGACGGGACTACGCGGCGATGCGGCGATCGTCGGGTTCGCTGAATACAAGAACGAACGCAAGTACACCGGGCCACGCAAATTCACGATCGAGCAGTGGGCCGATCTCGCTAAACTCGCGCTCGATGACGCCGGCTTGTCGGCGCGCGACATCAACGGCATCGCGTGTTCGGACATTCGCGAGTCGGGCATGTTCACGCCGGCGACGATTGTCGAGTATCTCGGCCAACCCGTGAGCTTTGCCGAACGGATAGACCTTGGCGGCGCGACATCGGTCGGCATGATCTGGCGCGCGGCGGCGGCAATCGAGCTCGGCATTTGCGATGTGGTCGTATGTGCCGCGCCGGCGCGACCGATTCCGAGCAATCCGCATGCGCGGCCCGCGGATGCGCGGCGCTATTTCGGCGCGAGCAGCAACGAGTGGGGTTCGCCGCAGGCCGAGTTCGACATCCCCTACGGCAACGTCGCGCAGAATTGCGGTTACGCGATGATCGCGCAGCGCTACGCCTCGCAGTTCCGTTACGAGCCGCGCGCGATGGCGAAGATCGTCGCGCACCAACGGACCAACGCGGCCGCGAATCCGAATGCCGCGTTCTACGGGCAGCCGGTCACGGTCGACGACGTGTTGGCCAGCAAGATGATTGCCGATCCGCTGCGGATGCTCGAAATCGTCATGCCGGTCGCGGGCGGCAGCGCGGTCGTCGTCGCGAGTCGCGAGGTCGCGCGTCGTTGTCGGCATCGGCCGGCGTGGGTGACCGGATTCGGCGAGCATCTGACGATCAAGACGCCGACGTACGCGCAGGATTTGGTCCGCACGCCGGTCGGCCCGGCATCGCGCCAGGCATTCGCGATGGCCGGCGTCAAGCCGGACGACGTCGACGCAGTGCAGCTTTACGACTGCTACACGATCACCGTGCTCTTGACGCTGGAGGACTCGGGATTCTGCGGCAAAGGCGAAGGTATGGACTTCATCGACGACCACGACTTCACCACGAAGGGCGACTTTCCGATGAACACGCACGGTGGGCAACTCGGCGCGGGGCAGGCGGGCCTCGCCGGCGGGATGTCGCACCCGATCGAAGCCGTTAGACAGATCATGAGGCGTGCCGGCGATCTGCAGCTCGGTCAATGCGACACGGTTTACGTGTCGGGCACCGGCGGCGTCATGAGCGAGCAGGCCGCGTTGATTCTGCAGGGAGAATGACAGTGGATTTCGAAACGCCGCTACCGACGCCCACGCCTACGAGCGCGCCGTTCTGGGACGGCCTGAAGGAAGGCGTGTTTCGCATTCAAAAATGCCGAGATTGCGACCGATGGGTGTTCTACCCGCGCAGCCGCTGCCCCCACTGTCTGTCGGATGCGCTCGCGTGGCACGAAGTGTCCGGCGCGGGGACTCTGTACACCTATACCATTGCGCGCCAGCCGACGTCGCCGCATTTCGCGAAGGACGTGCCGCAGCGGCTCGCCGTAGTCGAATTGGACGAAGGCGTTCGGGTGACGACGACACTGGTCGACGTCGTTGACGCCGACATTCGCATCGGCATGCGTGTGGAGCCCGTGTACGAAGCCGCGTCTGACGATATTACGCTGCTGCGGTATCGGCCGGCTTAGCGCTTCGGGTCACTGCCAAATCGCGAAGAACTCCTCGAACGCCTTCATCTGATTGCCGACGGCCGACGACGGCACGATGATCGGAGTTTTGATGCCGGCGTCGAACCACGCTTCGATGCCGTCGCGGACCTTCGTTTTCGAACCGAACAGCGTCGTGTCGGCGAGCCATTTGTCCGTTAGACACTGGCCGACCTTGTCGGTCTCGCCGCGTGCGAGCGCCGCTTCAACGGCTTCCATCTCTTCGACGTAGCCGGCTTCCTTCCAGTAGTTGCGGTAGTTCGGCAGCAGTGCGTAACCCGTCAGCGTGCGCCTGTTGACCGCTTTCGCGGCCGCTTCGTCGTCGTTGATGCAAGTCGGGATCATGTTGCCGACGAAAAAAGCGTCGTTCGTGCGCGCGTTCGTCGACAGTACCGACAACGAGTCCGCCATGTGCGTTCGCGCGCCGTTGGCGAACACCATGCCGCCGGCAATTTCTTCCGACAGCGCGATCATTTTCTTACGCAGCGTCGCCAGCGCGATCGGCGGCAAATCGCCGACGCGCGGCACCGCCCGTAAATCTCTGACGAAGTTGCGCATGTCGGCGAGCGGCTTGCCTTGGCTGATGCCCATGCGCTTCATCGCCGGTTCGTGACTGACACCGACGCCGAATACGAATCGGCCGTTCGATACCTCGTGAATGAATGCGACGCTCTGAGCGAAGTCCTGCACGTTGCGCGTATAGATCGGCGTGATGCTGGTGCCGAAGCGAATTTCTCGCGTCGACAGCGCGATGCCTTCGCACAGGCCGAGCGCGTCGCCGAAGCTGGGGCAGTAGATTCCGGAGAAACCACGGCGTTCGATCTCCTGCGCGAGTTCCAGTGTTGCCTTTCGACGACCCGGCACGGCGGCGAGACTGATGGCGGGCAAGCGGGTCGCCATATCGAATTCCTCCGGTGAGATGTGATGGACGTATCGAGCGCTGATGCGCATCGTTAGGCGAAGGTTGACCGATTCACCCCAGCGCAGCAAGGTTGCTACGCACGTGCTTGCACAGGAGTGGTTGCGATGTTGCACCGCGTTTTGCTTTTGGCGTTGCTGTTCGGCGTTGCTGCGTGTGGAGGCG
>DASRZO010000051.1:0-2492 GCA_035686405.1 Pseudomonadales bacterium
GTCTCCTCCCGCTGTTGATCGTTCGATCGGATCGAGCGGGCAAGCTTAAAGCGGTCAGCCGGCCAGTTGAAGCGCGCGTTCGCTACGAACCTCGCGCGTCGGCAACTCGCGCAGATCGACCTTCGCGCGCCATTCCTCGAATGCCCCGGGCGCGACCGGCGGCGACGGCAGGTACCCGTGTCGACGGAGAGACTCTTGGGTCGACGGCCATCGCACGGCGCGCGCGCCGACCGGCCTCGATCCGAACTACGGCGACCACGGTGCGCTCGCGACGCTGGGCTGGCAGCTCCGAGTGAACGTTTGCGCGACGGCGGGTCCGCGGACGAGATGACTTCGGCAGTCCGAGTACGTGTTCGGATACGAAATTCGTTTCGTCGTCGACCCTACGACGGTGGAGACTCGCTCGTGCCCCTCCGTACGCACGTTGGGCTCAGCCGCGCAGCGCCTCGAGGCAGCCGACGGCGCCGAGCGCCGCGTCGATCGCCCGCTTGTCGGCGATCTTCGCGTACTTCTCGCGCAGAGCCGCCAGCGAACGGGCGTGGTACTTCTGCGGCTTCTGCGTCCACGTCTTGCCGTCGAGTGTGACCGTGAACGTTTCGTCGTTGCGCGCGATCGCTTGCGCGTTCGCGACGCTCCACGGCAGGAACAGCTTGCCGACGTCCGCCTCGAGCAGCGGGTTCAGCGTCGGCGCGAGCGTCGACCACGCTTCGAACGCGCCGTCGGCGCGCGGCCACGTCATTCGCTGAATCCACGCGAGCAACGTCGGCGCACGGCCTTCGATCAACGCGCCGGCCGTCGGATCGGTCCACGCGCAATAGAGCTGCCCCCACAATCCGAAGTCGGCGAACGCCGGCCGGCCGCCGAACAGATACGCCCGGCCCGTCAGGTGCCGATCGAGCAACTCGATCGCGCGTTCGAACGACGCTTCGATCTGCGGCGCCGTCTGCGCGTTCACGCCGACGAACCAGACGCGGTCGACCATCCGCGCGCGCACTTGCGCGGTGTTCTGCGCGTGCGTCGCGTCGTTCGTCCGCGGCTGCTGCTGCCGCGCGATGCGGCCGGCAGCGCTCGTTTGATCCACTTCGCGCGCCCAGCGGTAGTGGAACATCCATTTGTTGCCCCACTCATCGCCGAACTCCTCGAGCAGCACCGACACGAAGGCGGCGACCGGGTCGTCCGGGTGGATCGACGGCGACGGCTGGGCCGCTTCGACGCGCTCGATGATCGGCGTCGAGTCCTGAATGCCTTCGTCGGCCGGCGTCACGACCAACGGAATCAACGGCAGCTTCGCGTACTTTTGGAATTCGGTTTGGTTCGACGCGTTGCGCACCAGCCATTGGTGCGGCAAGCCCTTGTAGCGAAAGTACGAACGTACCTTCACGGAATACGGCGACATTTCCGAGCCGTAGATGCGATACACGCCCTGATTCGTCATCGCGCGAACTCCCGCGTCCAGCAGGCGGGCATTAAGGTCGAACCGCGCGCGCGAAGTCAACGCGACCCCGACACGCTGCGGCGAGCGACCGAAATCGCTAAGCTGCGCACCGGCCCGAATGTCGTCGCAGGGACCCGACCCCGAGCGTGCTGTTCAACTCGTTCCCGTTCATCTTCGCGTTCTTGCCGATCACGCTGATCGGCTACGAGCTGCTGCGCCGCTACGGTCCGCCACGCGCGACACACGTGTGGCTAATCGTGATGTCGTGCGTCTTCTACGCCTATTGGAACGCCGCGTTCCTCGCGCTCCTGTTCGTGTCGATCGTCGTGAACTTCGCGATCGGCCGGCAGCTGCAGCGCCGTGCGGCAGACGGCGCGCCGTCGCGGCCGCTGCTCGTGGTCGGCCTCGTCTGGAACCTCACGCTGCTCGGCTACTTCAAGTACGCGAACTTCTTCATCGACAACATCGACACCGTCTTCGGGGCGCACCTCGAGTTCGCGCGCATCGTATTGCCGATCGGCATTTCGTTCTTCACGTTCCAGAAGGTCGCGTTCCTGGTCGACAGCTATTCGAACGAAGTGGAACGGCACGACTTCGTCGACTTCTGCCTGTTCGTCATGTTCTTCCCGCAGTTGATCGCGGGACCGATCGTGCATTTCAAAGAGGTGATCCCCCAGTTCCGCAGCGCCGTGCGGCCCGAGAGCGTCGACCGCTACGCGCTCGGGATCACGGTGTTCGCAATCGGCCTCGCGAAGAAGGTGATCATCGCCGACACGTTCGCGGTCGACGCGAGCGCCGTGTACGACGCGGCGGCGCACGGCGCCTTACCCGCGTTCAGCGACGCGTGGCTCGGCACCGTCGCGTACGCGCTGCAGATCTATTTCGACTTCTCCGGTTATTCGGACATGGCGATCGGCCTCGCGTGGATGTTCGGTATCCGCCTGCCGATCAACTTCGCCTCGCCGTACAAATCGCAATCGATCGCCGAGTTCTGGCAACGCTGGCACATCACGCTGTCGCGCTTCCTGCGCGACTATCTGTACATCCCGCTCGGCGG
>DASRZO010000052.1:0-6578 GCA_035686405.1 Pseudomonadales bacterium
GCTTTTCGCCGAACGGCGCGTTCGTGACCTACCTCGCGAATGCGCCGAAAGACCGCAATCGAACGGATCTCTATGCCTACAACGTCGCCACGCACGAGACGCAACGCTGGATCGACGCGAGCCGCATCCGTGCCGGCGGCGAGGCAACCGCCGCGGAGAAGGCGGAGATGGAGCGTCGTCGCGTGTTCTCGATCGGCGTCACGACGTATCGCTGGCTGCCCGACGGAATGCGTCTCTGCTGTGCGATCGACGGCGCGCTGTACCTATTCGATCGCAGCACGAGCGAGCTGCGCCCGCTCACGCCCGAGGGCGCGCGCCAAACAGACCTGACGATCGCCGGCGGCGGCCGACACCTGAGCTACGTGCGCGACGGCGACCTGTATGCGTACGACCTCGAACGCGATCTCGAGCAGCGACTCACCCACGATGCGCGCGACGGCGTGACGAACGGCCTCGCCGAATTCATCGCGCAAGAAGAGATGCACCGCTTCGAAGGGCACTGGTGGTCGACCGACGGCCGCTACCTCGTCTTCACGCGCGTCGACGAAACGCGTATCCCGTCGACATACCGATACGAGTTCACGGCGGCGGCACTGTTGGCAGTGCCGCAACGTTATCCGTACGCCGGCGGGATCAACGCGGCGGTCGAACTCGGCGTCCTCGACATCGCGACTCGAGCGGTCCGTTGGATCGATTGGCGGCGCGCACCGGACGACTATCTCGCGCGCGTCAACGTGAGTGTCGACCGAGTCGTCGTCCAAAGCCAACGTCGAGATCAACGCGAGCTGACCGTGAGCGAATACGCGCTCGACGGCGGTGCCGCGCGCGAGCTGCTGACCGAGCGCCACCACACGTGGCTGAACCTTCACAACAATTTTCGGTTCGTCGTCGACGATTCGTTCTTGTGGTCGTCGGAACGCAGCGGCAGTTCGCAATTGTACCGATGTCGTTCCGGCGCCGAGCCGCTGCTGTTGAGTTCTGGACGTGGTCGCGTCAACGAAGTCGTGCACGCGGACGCGACGCACGCGTGGTTCACCGGTTGGTCCGACCGGCCGACCGAGCAGCACCTCTATCGCGTCGCGTACGACGCGCCCGGCCGCGTCGAGCCGATGACATACGTTTCGGGCTGGCACGAAGCAACCGTCGATCCGACCGGACGTCTGTTTCTCGACCGCTATTCCCACGTTTCACAGCCGCCGCGGCTGGACTTGTGTTCGGTCGCCGATCGCGGCGCGACCGTGTCGTTGGTCCCCAACACAATCGCCGAGGGGCATCCGTACCACGCGTTTTGGAGCGATCACGCCGTTCCCCAATTCGGTCGCATTGCGGCAGCCGACGGGCGCGATCTGTGGTTTCGGCTCACGCGCCCGAAATCGACCGAGGCGGGTCGACGCGTACCGGTGCTCGTGAACGTGTACGGCGGTCCGGGCGTACAGCGCGTCAAGAACGAATGGGCGCCGTTGACGAATCAACTGTTCGTCGACGCCGGCATCGCGGTTTTCGAACTCGACAACCGCGGCGGCGGCAACCGGGAAAAGGCGTTCGAGGATCCGTTGTACGGACGGCTCGGCGCCGTCGAAGTCGCCGATCAACAAAGCGGCATCGACTACTTGAAGGCGCAGCCGTGGGTCGACCCGGATCGTATCGGCGTCATCGGCCACAGCTACGGCGGCTTCATGACGCTGATGCTGCTTGCGCGCAATCGGGGCGACATTCGCGTCGGCGTGAGTACCGCACCGGTGACGGATTGGCGTCTATACGACACGCACTATACGGAGCGGTATCTCGGTACGCCGCAGACGAATGCGGATGGCTATCGCGACAGCTGCGTGCTGACGTCGACGGCGCACATTCGAGGCAAGCTGCTGCTGATGCACGGCATGGCCGACGACAACGTGCTTTTCGGCAACACGAGCGCGTTGATGCAAGCGCTGCAAGCGCGCCACTTCCCGTTCGAACTGATGTTGTATCCGGGCGCGAAGCACGCGCTGCAGGATCGCGACGTGTCGATTCATCGCTACCGGACGATTCTCGATTTTCTGCGACGGGAGCTTCTATCGTGACGTATCGCATTCGCCGCGGCACACACGCCGACGCCGATCTGCTCACCCGTTTCAATCACGCGATGGCACAAGAGAGCGAGGACAAACCGCTCGATCTCGCGCGGTTGAAGGCAGGCATCACGGCGTTACTCGACAGTCCGGCCGACGGCTACTACTTGATCGCCGATGACGAACGCGGCGAGCCGGCCGGCGCGCTGATGCTGACCTTCGAATGGAGCGACTGGCGCAATGGCCGCTTCTGGTGGATTCAAAGCGTTTACGTTCGCCCGGAGCATCGCCGCAAAGGGGTGTACAGCGCGTTGCACGCGCACGTTCGCGATGCAGCGCGCGCCGATCCGAAGGCGTGCGGGCTGCGACTATATGTCGAGCGCGAGAACACCGGTGCTCAGGCGACGTACCGTGCGATGGGCATGGTCGAGACGCATTACCGGCTCTACGAAGAGGAATTCGTACGCGGCCGAACGCTCGCGTCAGCCACCCGGTGAAATAGCCGGGCGAAATTGGCCGAGGTATACGCTTCGAACGTTTCGCGATCGTCACCGCGCAGCTGCGCCACGAACGTAGCCGTGTGCACGACGAACGCGGGCTCGTTCTTCTTGCCGCGCATCGGCACCGGTGCGAGCCACGGTGAATCGGTCTCGACGAGCAGGCGGTCTTGCGGCACCCGCCGCGCGACGTCGCGAACGTTCTCGCCGTTGCGGAACGTCACGATGCCGCTGATGGATACGTACCAGCCGAGATCGAGCGCGGCCCGCGCGAGTTCCCACGACTCGGTGAAGCAGTGCAACACGCCGACGACACCGCGATGAGCGTGCAACAAATCGCGCGTGTCGGCTTCGGCCGCGCGCGTATGCACGACGACCGGCAGGTCGGTTTCGCGCGCGATCTCGAGGTGAGCCGCAAAGCTGTCGCGCTGCACGCGCCGCTTCGGATCGGACTCGGCGACGTCGAGATAGTCGAGACCGGTCTCGCCGAGGCCAACGACTCGCTCATGGCGCGTCGCCGCACGGACCCAATCGAGCGACGCGTTCGACGCGCTCTCGGGATGCACGCCGGCGCTGGCCCAAACGTCGCGATGGCGTTCCGCCAGCGCCAGCACCGCGGGATGGCTGGCCGCCTCGACGCTGATGCACAGGCACGTACCGACACCCGCTGCGCGCGCCGCTGCGAGCTTCGCGTCGGGATCGTCGAGATAGTTGAGGTGGCAGTGGGAGTCGACCAGCACGCCTACATCGTATGCGTATGGCGGTCCGACTGCAGTGCGCCGGCGAGATAGGTCTCGATCTTCGTACGCGCGACGTCGTCCTGGTCGTTGAACTGCACGCCGATACCCGCCGCGCGGTTGCCCTGCGCGCCTTTCGGCGTCATCCATACGACCTTGCCCGCGACCGGAATCTTCTCTGCTTCGTCCATGAGATTCAGCAGCATGAAGACTTCGTCGCCCAGCTCGTATTCCTTCTTCGTCGGGATGAACAGGCCGCCGTTGCGAATGAACGGCATGTACGCGGCGTAGAGGACCGCCTTGTCCTTGATCGCGAGGGAGAGAATTCCGTTTCGGGTACCGCGTCGTGCTTCCATGGCGTGCGTCAGTCCGTTCGAACCTACGTGAATGTACACCCGGGTATGAGGGCGCGGATGATCGTGTTCTCGGTCCGGTGTGTCAATTGTAGTAGACGTGATCCGTTTCACATCGGCGGCGTGAGATCCCGCCACGCGAGCAGGCGCGTTTCGAGCAGTAGACGGACGTTGGGATTCGTGGTGCCGCGCAGCAGTTGCCGGTCGTGCGCGAGTGCTTCCCATTGATCGAACAGCGCCCGATCGGTCGCTTGCGCGAGCGTTCGCGCCAGCGGATCCGAATCGACCCGGTTGGTGCAGCGGCGGTCGATTACGCGTGCGACGTAGCGCATCCAACGCTCGATCAACCCGACGGTCGCGTCCTTCGCCCAGGTGTCGGCGAGCGCGACGGCGTCGGCGCGATGACCGGCGACCGCCGTCAGCGCATCTTCGATCGGTGTTTCGTCGCGCTCGAGCGCTGCCAATATGCGCTCCGGTGCGCCGCCGTACTCGAAGGCGAGCGCTGCGAGTCGCTCGGGCGTCGCGCGCGTGCCGGCGGCGCTCAGCCACGCGGTCGAGGCTTCGATGTCGACCGGATGCACTGCGATCAAGCGACATCGGCTGCGCAGCGTCGGCAGCAGATCGCGCAGGCCGTCGCTGACGAGGATCAGATGGCTGTCCGGCGGCGGTTCTTCGAGCGTCTTCAGTAGTGCGTTCGTCGCGTAAGGATTCATCGCATCCGCGCTCGTGATCACGGCCACTTTGCGCGGCGCAATCTGCGGCGTTCGCGCAATGAACTCGCCGATGTCGCGCACGGCCTCGATCTTGATCTGTTCACCCGCGCCTTCAGGGACGATCCAACGCAGATCGGGATGCGCGACTGCGGCGATATTGGCCGCATCGTTCGGGCGCTCGATCAAGCGCGCTGCGAGCGCCGCGGCGAGCGTCGTCTCGCCCCATCCACCCGGACCGTGAATGAGTAGCGCGTGCGGTAACCGTCCTGCGTCGATCGCCGCCGCGAGATCCGCGTAGGTCGGTGCGAGCCAGGGCGGCAACTGAAGCGTCATCGCGATTGCGCGTCGATGAATGCGTCGATCGCGGTTGCGACGTCGCGTTGCACGTCGGCCAGTGCGCGACTCGCGTCGATCGTGCGAAACCGCGGATACGTCCTGGCGCGGTCGAGGTAGACCGCGCGAACGCGTTCGAAGAATGCACGCTGCTCGAGTTCGAAGCGGTCGCGCCGATCGACGTCGATTCGAGCGAGCCCTTGCTCGACCGGCATGTCGAGGTAGATCGTCAGATCAGGCTGCAATTCGCCTTGCACCGCAGCTTCGAGCGACGCGATCCTGTCGCGCGATATGCCGCGACCGCCGCCTTGGTAGGCATACGTCGCATCGGTGAAGCGGTCGCACAGCACCCATTTGTTCGCAGCGAGCGCCGGCTCGATGACCACGGCGATGTGCTGCGCGCGCGCGGCGAACACGAGCAGTAGCTCGGCCTCCGGATCGATACGCTCGGACGCCGGATCCAACAATATTGCTCGGACGCGTTCGGCGAGCGGCGTGCCACCCGGCTCGCGGGTTCTTACGAACTCGATGCCGCGCGCCGTCAAACGCTGCGCGATGGATTCGATATTCGTCGTTTTGCCGACGCCTTCGGTGCCTTCGAGCGTGATGAAGCGACCGCGCGTCACAGCACGCGTCCGTCGAGTTGATAGCGACGAACGGCAGCGAGATGTTGATCGAGCGTGGCGCTGAATTCGCTGGTGCCGTCACCGCGCGCCACGAAATACAGATAGTCACCGTCGTCGGGATGCAGCGCCGCCTGGATCGACGCGAGGCTCGGCAACGCGATCGGCGTCGGCGGCAGCCCGAATAGGCGGTACGTGTTGTACGGGTTGTCGTCTGCCTCGATGTTTGCGCGCGTCAGGTTGCCGTCGAACGAATTGCCGAGGCCGTAGATGACCGTCGGATCTGTTTGCAGTCGCATCTGCCGCTGCAATCGCGAAACGAACACTCGCGCGATCTTGCCGCGCTCGTCCTCGCGTCCAGTCTCCTTCTCGATGATCGACGCCATGATCAAGGCATCCTGTGGCGTGGCGTACGGCAACCCGTCGGCGCGATTGGCCCATTCGCGCGCGAGTACGGTGCGCATCCGCTCATATGCGCGCAGCAATATGTCCGACGCGCGCGTCCCCTTCTTGTAACCGTAAGTGTCTGGAAAGAACTGCCCTTCGGCGTGTCCATCGCCGAGGTTCAGTTGCTCCATCAACGTCTCGGCCGACGTTCGTCCGATGTCGTCGACGAGCTTCGGCGTGTCGGCAAGCTGCTCGATCACGCGCATCACCGTCGATCCTTCGACGATACGGATGTCGTACGTGACGACGGTCCCGGCGACGAGGTCGGCGAGCAGCTTGTCCGGCGTTTCGCCCGGCACGACGCGGTACTCACCGGCTTGGATCCTTCCTGCAGCGCCTTTCCATCGCGCGTACGCGGTGAACAACCAGTCCGACCGCAACACGCCGGCCGCCTTCAATTCGGCGGCAAAGCCCGCAAGGGTACCGCCCGGCAGCAATTCGACGACCACCGGTTCGGTGACGGGGAGCGGCGACGCCGCCCAATGCGTCGCATAGCCGTACACGCCGCCGGCCGACAGCGCCGCGAGAAGCACGAAGACCAGGCCAAAGCGAACGAGGAAAGCCAAAGCGCGCCTCCGGCGCGATGTTCACGCGTTACGCGATTCTACCGGTTCCGAGCTTCGGACATTCGACATCGAGTAGGCGCGCGACGCCCAGTGCGCCGACCACTGCATGGGTCAGGAAACACTACGCATAGGCCCTTCGACGACCGCGGGACCGTTCCACTTCGATCGTGCAAGCATCTATTCGATGCGGTTCAAATCGAGCGGGCGGCATCCGTTTCGATCACAGTCAGATCGATCGGAATGGGAACTTGAGCGCGG
>DASRZO010000053.1:0-7918 GCA_035686405.1 Pseudomonadales bacterium
AGCCTACATGGATGTATTCAGGGCGTGTCTGGCGCGGCAAGTACCCGCCTCGACCTCGCACCTCGACGATGATCCGACGTATGTTTTGCCAACGGATGCGTTAAGGTGCGTGCCTCCAGCTCCGATGCTTCTCCGAACCGGCGCGACCGCCTACTGTTTCCCCGCGAGCTTGTCCGCAACTGCGTAGAAGAAATCGTCGATCACGCTGAAGAACGGACCGTCCGCTTGCGGGTACGACGACTGCACCGCCATCACGACGCCGGTCTTCGGCTGGAAGTGAATGGTCTGGCCGTTGATGCCTTCGGCCGATACCACGCCGTGCGCGTGCTCGACGTACCACTGCGACATGTACGAGTGATCCTTGCCGCCGTTCTCGTTCCCCCACAGGCTCGGCCGCGGCGTGCTGCCGGCGGCGATCTTCGCGATGACCGCGGCCGGGACGATCTGTTGGCCGTTGAAGCGGCCGCCTTGCGCCATCATCACGCCGAGGCGTAGCGCATCGCGCGCGGTGATGTTCAATCCGCCGCCGGAGACCGCCTTGCCGTGCGGGTCGGTCACGTAGAACGCGTCGCGTTCGGCGCCGAGCTTGCTGTACACCATCTCGTCGAAGACTTGCGCGAAGCCTTTGCCGGTCACCTTCTCGACGACCCAACCGAGCACTTCCGAGTTTGCGGTGACGTAGTGGAAATCCTGACCGTGCTCGCCTTTCTTCTTCATCGTCGGCAGAAAGTCGTAGAGGCACGGATAGGATTGGATGCCGGGCGGCGCCGGCCAAAAGCCCGCCGCGTATGCGAATTGGAAGACCGTGGATGCCGGATCGTCGTACACCTCGGTGTAGTCGATGCCGATTTCCATGTTGAGCAGGTTGCGCAGCGTCGCATCGGCGTACGCGCCGCCGGGGACCTTCAACTCGGGGACGTAGTCGACGATCAGTTTTTTGTCGTCGAGCTTGCCTTGCGCGATCAGCATCTCCGCGACGAGGCCGGTGAACGACTTCGTCACCGACATCATGATGTGGCGCGTGCGCTCGGTATTGCCGTTGCGAAAGACCTCTTGGCGGACCTTGCCGTCCGCGTACAACACCAGCGAGTCGACGTGGTTGTCGTCGAGGAACTGCCCGAACGTCCGCTTCTTGCCGCTGAAGTCGGTGAACTCGAACGTGCCGAGGTCGACCGGTGCCGATTCGAGCGCGCTGACCGGACCGGTGCCGCGATCGACGGTGGTCGTCCGCAGCAACGTTTCGAGGTGGTGGAATGCCCAGACGTTGTACGGCGGCACCGACCAATTCTGCGCCGTGACTTGCTCGGCGGCCGGCGGCGGCGCGCCGATCATCAATTTCGACACGTCTGGTGTGCTCGGCGCAGCACTGTCCGCCGCGAACGCACTCGATACCGACAACGCTGCGAGCAGCGCCAAAACCTGCACCTTCATGGAATCTCCCCCGAGATGTGCGACCCGATCGACGCGGTCTGCGTCGGCGTCGCCGCGCGACGCGGCGCGATCATAGCGTTTCGCTGCACATAAGAGACAGCGACCTCTTAGCAACCCGCGATCAAAAAGGCCGCTCGGGGCGGTGGGTGATCGATGCGCCGGACTCTGAGCGACATGGATGTCGCGACGAAGCCTACATGGATGTATTCACGGCGTGTCCGGCGCGTCGATCATCCACCGCCATCGCGTACTAATCGAAGGCCGATGTCCTTGCGGCTCGATACCGTGAACCGAAGGTTCGACGATGCGCGCTCCCTACTGTCCCTTCGCGAGCCTCTCTGCCGCCGCGTCGAAGAACACGTCGAGCAGTCCGAGATACGGTCCGGCCGCCAGGGGGTACGACGATTGTATGACCATCACGACGCCGGTCTTCGGTTGGATTTGAATCGTCTGGCCGTGGATGCCGACCGCGGACACCACGCCGTGCGCGTGATCGACGTACCACTGCGACATGTATGAATGATCGCGACCGCCGTTTTCGTTGCCCCATAGGCTCGGCCGCGGCGTGCTGCCGGCGGCGATCTTCGCGACGACCGCGGCCGGGACGATCTGTTGGCCGTTGCAGCGACCGTCTTGCGCCATCATCACGCCGAGGCGGAGCGCGTCGCGCGCGGTGACGTTCAAGCCGCCGCCCGAGATCGCCTTGCCGTGCGGGTCGGTTGCGTAGAACGCGTCGCGTTCCGCGCCGATCTTGCCGTACACCATCTCGTCGAAGACCTGCGCAAAGCCTTTGCCGGTGACCTTCTCGACGACCCAGCCGAGCACCTCGGAGTTCGCGGTCACGTAATGGAAATCGCGGCCGTGTTCGCCTTTGCGCTGCAGCGTCGGCAGGAAGTCGTAGAGAGATGCGTAGGTTTTGACGCCGGGCGGTGCGATTTGGAATCCCGACGCATAACCGAATTGGGTGATCGTCGCAGCCGGATCGTCGTAGACCTCGGTGAAGTCGATGCCGATCTCCATGTTCAACAGGTTGCGCAGCGTCGCGCCGTCGTAGGCGCTGCCGGCGAGCTCCGGCACGTAGTCGGTGACGCGCTTGGTTTCGTCGAGCTTGCCTTGCGCGATCAACATTTCGGCGACGAGGCCGGTGAACGACTTCGTGACTGACCAAACGAGGTGGCGCGTTCGCGACGTTTGGGCGTTGCGATAGATCTCTTGGCGGATCTTGCCGCCGGCGTACAACACGAGCGCATCGACGTGCATCTCGTCGACGAACTGCGCGAACGTGTGCGTCTTCCCGGTGAAATCGGTGAATTGGAGCGATGCGAGATCGGTCGGCGCCGAGTCGAGCGGACTGACCGGACCCGCACCGCGGTCGACCGTCGTCGTCGGCACCAGCGCCTCGACATGCTGAAACGACCAGTCGATGTACGGCGCCACCAGCCAATTGGCTCGCGTCACCAAGTTCGCGGCGGCGGGCGGTGCACCGGTCATCCACGGATGGTCGGTTGCGGCCGAATCGCCGGTCGCGGCGAATGCCGCGGACGTCAGATACACCGTCGCGCAAACGGCACCGAGCCATCTTCGCATGTCGTCGCCTCCCCAAATTCGCGGCACGCGTGAACGCACATCATAGTCCGGTGCATTCGCGTCGTGCCGCTGCATCGGCTACGGTGTCGGACTCGTGAGGTCCCGCATGCCGTCGAACGATTCGCTGACCATTCGCCCGCTGACGCCGTCGCGTTGGGAAGACGTCGAAGCGGTCTTCAACGCCAAGGGCTGCTCCGTCGCGCGCGGCTGTTGGTGCATGTTCTATCGGCGCAGCGGCCCCGGCGCGGCGGTGCCCAACGGCATGACTCGGGCGCAACGCAACCGCGCCGAGCTCAAAGCGCTCGTCGACGGCGGCACGCCGCCCGGCTTGATCGGCTATCGCGGCACGACGCCGGTCGGCTGGGTGTCGCTCGGCCCGCGCGAGGACTTCGCGAAGCTGAAACGTTCGCAGGTGATGAAGCCGGTCGATGCGAAGCCGGTGTGGTCGATCATCTGTTTCGTGGTGCCGCAGGAATTCCGCGGCCAAGGCGTGGCGCGCGCGTTGCTCGACGGCGCGATCGCGTATGCGAAGAAGCGCGGCGCGACGTTGCTCGAGGCGTATCCGGTCGACCGCGCGGCGCGCGGTCGCGACGACTCGATGTGGTTCGGCGCGAAGTCGATGTACGACGCGGCCGGCTTCGACGAAGTGGCGCGCCGCAAACCGCAGCGGCCGGTCGTGCGGCTGAAGATCGAATGAGGCGTTCGGCCGATCGTGCGATCACGGCTCGGGCGGACCTGCGGGCTCGTCGCCGCCGAAGTCGAACGGCGCGTCAGCCGCGGCGGTCGCGCAGGTCCGACGCGTAGCTGAGGAATGCGCCGGCGCGCTTCACTTCGAGCAACACTGGACCTTTGATTTCCCACGTACATTCCGCGCCGCGGATGCCGACGGCGTAGTCGGCGAGGGCGGGCTCGGTCGTGTAGTGCAAATGGCTGCCCGGTTTGAAGAAATAGGCGGCCGATTCTTTGTCGCCGCAGACGTAGACCGCGACCGGAGTGGCATTGGCAGCGGCCGTTTCGCGTGCGCGCTGCTGTGCGATCACGTGTTCGAGATCGCGCGTCGCCTCGGCGAGCGACAAGCCCCAATAGTCGAGGTCGTAGCGCCCGGCCGCGCCGGCGACGCCCCCCGCGAAAGCGTTGTAGTAGATGTATTCGTATGGATGCAGCTCGGCCATGATCGCGAGCTGCAGCGCCGCTGCGATGCCGAGCGCCGCCGCGAAGCCGCGCGAGACCCAGACGCTGTGCTCGCGCAGATAGGCGTACATGCGGTCGAGGCCGATGCCGGCGAGCACGATCGTCGGCGGCACCATGAATAGGTAGTGGCGGATGCCGTTGTAGACGATCGGCCGGTCGACGATGAAATGCACGAGCGGCACCAAGGCCGCCGCGATCACGACCGAGTAGCACAGGCTCTTCGGATCGGTCAGTACGCCGAGACCGCGCGCCAGTGCACCACGCACGACGAACACCGCGGCACCGAGTAAGCCGAGCAATGCCGCTTCGGGCAATTGCAGCGCGAGCAGTTGCGGCAGGTATACCGCGGGTAGTTCGTCGGCCTTGTACAACGTCCCGTCGAACAGCACCTGACCTTGCCACGGGAAATGCGAGAAGAGCTTCAACGCCGTCTCGAGATTGCCCGGCGCGCGTACCACCCACGGCCAGAAGACCGCGGTGATCAGCGCGATGATCGGCAGCGCCGGCAGCAGCGCGCCGAAGAAGCTGCGCTGTTCGGCGAGCACGACGCGCAGACTGCGCGATTCGCGGTAGCGGCCGATCGTCCAGGCGACGAACGCCGGTGCGCAGTAGACGAGCGCGATCACCGCGACGACGCGCGTGCCGAGCGCGAAGCCGAGCGCGATGCCGAAGCCGATCGCGGTCGCACGCGTCGGGTGCGGCGCCTCGACGATCGCGCGGCAGCTGTAATAGATGGACCACATCACCGCGCACGCGAACGGCGCGTCCTTCGGGTTGATGAAGCTGTGGCCGTAGATCAGCGGCGTCAGCGCCATCAACGCGACGACGATGAGTCCCGCGCGTTCGCCGGCGAGCAAGCGCGTGAGCCGCCACGCACCGACCGTGCCGACGAAGCCGATGATTCCGCCGAGGAGATGCCGTGTCTCGTATTCGCCGAACGGCGAGACCGTGTTGATGACGGCGGCGATCAGGTCGAACGCGCCGCCGTAGTAGCGCAGGTTGATGTAGTGGAACGCGGATTGGTCTTGGAACGCCGACAGGTAGTACGACAGCAGATGCAGACCGTACGTGTTCTGCACGCGTTCGTCCCACGACACGCCGTAGTCGGCGAATGTCGCGAAGATGAAGACCGCGAGCACGCCGAGCAGCACGAGCGACAGCGTGTGCGGATCGAGCGGCGGAAAGCGGCGCCGCGTTTGCCGAGCTTGCGTCACGGCGTCGCGGGCAGCGATGTCAGCGATCGTCGACATGGAACGGGCGGTCTCGCGCAGTTCGATCGATACACTCGAGAGAGGGTCAGCCTTCGACAACGGGGCGCGAGAAGTTCTCGACGCGCGCGTTCGGCGGCGGCAACGCAACTTGCAGCGGAGCCCGCGCTTCCAAGCGTTCGTCCGACTCGACCAGCGCGACGGGTCGCCCTTTCACTTCGATCAGCACCTTGCCGACGTATTCGCCGATGATGCCGAGGAAGATCAGCTGCGCCGCGCCGATGAACGCGATCGTCGTGATCAGCGTCGGATACCCCGGCACGGCAATGCCGAGGAAGAAGTACTCGAAGATCGTCCACACGCCGTAGCCGCCGGAGATCAGCGCGAGCGCGACGCCGAACCAGGTGGCGAGACGCAGCGGCAGGATCGAGAACGACGTGATGCCGTCGAGCGCCAGCAGCGCGAGCCTCACCGCCGAGAATTTGGTTTTGCCGGCAGCGCGCTCCGCGGGCCGGAACGGCACGCCTTTCTGCGTGAAGCCGATCCAGCTGTAGAGGCCCTTCATCAGACGTTGTCGCTCCGGCAACGTCCGCAGTGCTTCGTACGCGCGGCGCGTCAGCAGGCGAAAGTCGCCGGCGTTCGGCGGAATTTCCGCATCGATACTCGCGTTGATCGCGCGGTAGTACGCGCGCCGGGCGAGCCGGCGCAGCCGACCTTCGTCGGCGACGCTGTCCTTGTAGCCGTAGACGACGTCGACGCCTTCGGTCAGCCAGCCGTCGAGAAAGCGATCGACGAGTTCCGGCGGATGTTGCAGATCGGCGTCCATCAGCACGACGGCGTCCGACGTTGCGGCGTTCAAGCCGATCGTGAGTGCGGCTTCTTTGCCGAAGTTGCGGCTCAGCCGTATGACGCGCACGTTCAGTCGCGGTTCCTGTGCGCGGACCGCCGCGCACAACACGTCGCGGCTGCCGTCGGTGCTGCCGTCGTCGACGAAGATCGCGTCGAATTTCACGGGCCACGCGCGCTCGGCATCGCGGACGTAGGCGCCGAGCGATTTCAGCAGTGCCGGTAGGCAGGTCGCTTCATCGTGAAACGGCACGATGAACGAAACGGTTTGACGTTGTTGGCGCACGGTTTTCTCGAGCATGGGTCGGCGCGTCGGGCGGCAAATTCTCATGCGGCGGTGCAAATGTCCATTTAACGATGTGGTGTGTATTCAGGTTTCGTTCAGCGTGCCGCGATACGGCGGTGCGAAACGCGTCGAATGTCGCGTTTCCGCGCTCGCGGTGTCCGACATCCGTCGAACGCGAAGCGGTCTTCGCAACAAATCGCTCGACGCCGTTCCCGGCAATTGCGCGTGCGTGCGATCGCGACGAAACTCGCGACCCATGCCGTCCGATTCGCCCTCCCAGTCCGTTGTGCCGACGCTCACTGCGCGCGAGCGCCAGATCGCCGCACGCATTCGTACCGCCGCGCGTCTGACGGGACGCTTCGTGCTGCGTTCCGGCCGAGTGGCCGATACGTACTTCGACAAGTACCAATTCGAGGCAGACCCTGCGTTGTTGCGCGCCATCGCCGAGATGTTGGCGCGCCGGCTGCCGGCCGACACGGAGGTGGTCGCCGGCGTCGAGTTGGGCGGCATTCCGCTGGTCACGATGCTGAGCCAGGTCACGGGGCTGCCGGCGTCGTTCCTGCGCAAAGAAGCGAAGACCTACGGCACGTGCCGCTATGCCGAGGGCGCGTCGCTCGCCGGCCGGCGTTTCGTGTTGGTCGAGGATGTGGTGTCGACCGGCGGCGCGCTGCTCGACTTCGTCTCCATGCTCGCCGCCGACGCGCTGAAACCGACGGCGGCGCTGTGCGTGATCGATCGTGAGACCGGCGGCGCCGAGGCGCTGGCCGCGGCCGGCGTACCGCTGCGCGCACTCTTCACGTACGCGCAGATCGAGTCGGCGGAACCGTAGCCGTGTCGTCGTCGCCGCAAGAGCCGCGCGGCGCGCGGCCGTCGCCGCGTTTCGACGCCAGCGCCGCGCGAGCAGTCCTGAGCCGTCTGCTCGACAAAGGACCGCTCGACAAGTGGCCGAAACGCCGCGGCGATCTCGACCTGTTGCTCGCGCTCGCGTGCAGTGCGTTCGAGCGGCGCCGCGCGTACCGCGAAGACGAAGTGAACGAGCGCATCGCGGCGTGGCTCGACCGGTTCACGGCGCCCGAATCGCTCGACTACGTGACGATTCGCCGGCTGATGATCGACGCGCGGTGGCTGCTGCGCGACTCGGCCGGCGCGGCGTACCGGCTCAATCCAGCGAAGGAAGCATCGATGCCGCCCGTTGCATCGCCGCTCGACCCGGGCGCCGTATTGATCGAACGCGCGCAGCAGCGCGACCGGCGCAAGCGCGAACGCGATGGCGCCGAGTCGTGACGATCGTCGTCTGTCCGCTGTCGCGCGTCGAAGCGATGGTCGCCGCGCACGCGCCGGAGCGCGTCGTCAGCGTGCTGGATCCCGA
>DASRZO010000054.1:0-6479 GCA_035686405.1 Pseudomonadales bacterium
TTGCGGGCCATCAAGCAGCGCGTCGATCCGAAGTCGATCCTGAATCCGGGCGTGTTGCTCGACTGACGCGCGCCTCAGGCGGCTTGTTCTGAGTGCTGCGTCACCCGCCGCGCGAGCCAGAACATCGCCACGAATAGTGCCGCGAACATCACTGCGGCCGATTCATACGGCAGCGTCGGATGCAGGCGATACAGCACGCCGCCGAGCAATGGGCCGAGCGCCAAACCGAGCGGACCGCACGAGCCGGCGACGCCGGCCACCGCGCCTTGTTCCTGCGGCGACACCGCGAGCGACGCGCCGGCCTGAAAGCCCGGGCCGGCGAGCCCCATGCCGAAGCCGAGCACGGTCATCGCGATCGTGAACCATGCTTGCGACTCGGCGACGGCCATGATCGTGAACGCGACGATCAGGATCGGCATCGCGATGCGCAGGAGCGTGAACGGTGCGACGGTGAGGCGCTGCACGATCAACGTCTGCGCGATCAGCGATGCGGCGGCCGAGAACATCATCGTGATCCCGAACGTGCGCGCGGTTTCGCCGCCCGAGAGATGCAGCGTGTCCTGGATGCGAAAGCCCATCGTCTGCTGCACGAGCGCGTTGCCGCTGAACATCAGCACGCCGACGATCACGAACGGCAGGATGCGCCGATCGGTATACTTCATGCGCGGCGTGCGCGACGGGGCGGCGTGGCGCGGCGGTTCGGGTAGAACGCGCCACACGAAAAGGCCGTTCAAGAACGCAACCGCCGCCATGACCCACAACGGCAGCATCATCGAATACACGGCGAGCCCGGCAACGGCGGGGCCGAGGATCGAGCCGATGTTGTTTGCGGCACCGGCCGCGCCCATCCCCTTCGTACGGTTGGCTGCATCGGTGATGTCGGCCATGTAGGCGTTCGACGACGGCATCGTCGCGGACATCATCGCGGCGTGCGTCACGCGCGCAGCGACCAACGCGCCGAACAACGCGCCGCCGACGAGCACGCCGGACAGTCCCGCGTAGAGCACGGAGTTGAACAGCACCGTACCGAGCGTGAAACCGAACAACCCGATCAGCAGCACGCGCTTGCGCCCCCACCGATCGCTGGTGCGGCCCCAGATCGGCGCCGCGAAGAACATCGTCACCGACGAGCACGCGATCACGGTGGTGATCTGGATCTCGGACATGCCGATCTGGCGGCCGAGCGGCGCGAGCACCGGAAACAGCACGGTGAACCCCATACCCTGGCTCACCAACGAGACCAGCAGCGCGCGGCGCGCGTACGCGAGCGAGACGTCCGGCATCTATTTACTGCGACGGGCCACGGTTCAGGCGTTGCGCGGAATGTCGCGGAACGGTCCCGTATCGGCGCGCGGATCCTTCGGCAAGCCGAGCACGCGCTCGCCGATGATGTTGCGTTGGA
This sequence comes from Pseudomonadales bacterium, assembly GCA_035686405.1. GTDB lineage: Bacteria > Pseudomonadota > Gammaproteobacteria > Pseudomonadales > Azotimanducaceae > DATJGR01. The sequence goes on from DASRZO010000054.1 coordinate 1,403, forward strand.
TCTCGTCGGTGCCGCCGGCGATCGACGTCGCCGGTACCGAGACCAGGATCTCGGCGATGATGCCGTCGTGCGGGCCGTCCTTGCCGGTCAGCATCGCGTCGGCGCCGCTGATCAACGTGTGCACGTGCGAGGCCTGGCGCGCGACGTTGCTGCCCGCGAGTTTGCCGAGCGAACCTTCCGGCCCTTGCGGTTTGCCGATGCGCTGTGCGGCGGCGGCGCGCCGCGCCATCCAATTCGTGCAGCGCGACAGCGTCAAGAGCTTCGCGATCTCCTGCCGGATCACCGGGTCGTGCCACGCACCGGTTTCCTTCGCGCGCGGCAGAACCAGATCGACACGGCCGGCGCGCTGCGGATACCAACGATACGGTTCGTTCGCGATCTCGATCTCTTCACGCGCTTCGGCGTATGCGCGGCCGTCGCGGCCCTCCGGGCTCGCGCCGGCGACGCCGGTCGCGGGCCGGCGTTCGTGCGCGAGCGTCGTCATCGCGACACCCCAGCCGGCGTTTTTCGTGCCGACGATCCAGTCGGCCGGAATCTTCGCGTCGGTGAAGAACACTTGGTTGAACGACGCGTGACCGTTCATCTGTTTGAGCGGCAACACCTGCACGCCGCTCTGGCGCATGTCGAGCACGAAGTAGGTGAGGCCCTGGTGCTTCGGCGCATCCCAATCTGTGCGCGCGACGAGCAGACCGTAGTCGGCATGGTGCGCGCTCGTGTTCCACACCTTCTGACCGTTGACGACCCATTCCTTGCCGTCGAAGTCGGCGCGCGTGGTGGCGCCCGCGAGGTCGGAGCCGCTGCCGGGTTCGCTGAAGAGCTGACACCAGCCGTCTTCGCCGGTGAGGATACGGCGCAGGAAGCGCGCTTTCAGCGCGTCGCTGGCGTGTTCCAACAACGTCACTGAGGCGAGAATCCGCGGCCCGGTCGCCGCCGGTCCGACCGCGCCGATCTGCACGAATTCGTCGTTGATCGCCGGCAGCAGCTTCACCGGCAGACCGCGGCCGTGCCACTGCATCGGCCAGTGCGGCATGCCCCAGCCGGAGTCCGCCAGCTTCGTGCGCCATTCGAGCAGCGACAGGTCCGCATTCCAGTTCGCCGCGAGCCACGCGCGGACTTCGGCGACGACGTCGGCTGCGTTCGCTTCGCTCATCATCAAGCCTCCATCCGTTGCAGCATCAGCTCGCGGTGGTGGTTCGGGTCGCCGAACAACACCTCGGAACTCTTCGCGCGTTTGAACCACAGGTGCGTGTCGTGATCCCACGTGAAGCCGATGCCGCCGTGAATCTGAATCGTGTTCGCGGCGATGCGCATGTACGCATCCGACGCCGCGGCCTTCGCAAGCGACGCGAGGCTGGGCGTCTGCGCGTCGCCGTCCGCTTCCGCCTGGGCTGCGTAATACGCGGCCGATTTCGCGAGTTCGAGGTCGAGCAGCATGTCGGCGCATTTGTGTTTGATCGCCTGGAACGAGCCGATCGGCCGGCCGAACTGCACGCGTAGGTTGGCGTACGCGACGGCCGAGTCGAGCAGCGTCTGCGCGCCGCCGACCATCTCGTTCGCGAGCGCGATCGCGGCATGATCGTGGACGCGCGGCAACGCGTCGCCGCCGGCACCGGCGCGGCCCAACAGTTGTGCTGGGGCGCTCGCGAACGTCACTTTGGCTTGCTTGCGCGTCGCGTCCATCGTCGCGAGCGGCGTGCGCGTCACGCCGGGCGCGCTCGCGTCGACCCAGAAGAACGACACGTCCGCAGAACCCGCGCTGCCCGGTGCGCGCGCAGCGACGACGAAGCCGTGCGCGGTGGCGCCGTCGATGACGAAGCTCTTGCTGCCGTCGACGTGCCAGTCGGCGCCGGTGCGCTTCGCGACCGCTTGTACGCCGGTCGCGTCCCAGCGGCCGTTCGCTTCGGTCGCCGCGAACGCCGCGCGCAGTTCGCCGGATGCGATGCGCGGCAACAGGTCGGCTTTTTGGTCGTCGCTCGCGACGCGCGCGATCGCGTCGGCCGCGAGCACGCACGACGACAGAAACGGCGCACACAAGAGCGCGCGGCCTTGCTCTTCCATCGCGATGCCGAGTTCGACCGGCCCGAAGCCGGAACCGCCGTACGGCTCCGGAATCGCGAGACCGGTCAGCGCCAGTTCGCTCGAGAGCTGCCGCCACACGTCCGGGTCGAAGCCGTCGGCGGTCTCCATCAGCTTGCGCACTTGGGTCGTCGGCGACTTCGCCGTCAGAAATTTCCGTACGACGTCGCGGAACTGATCCTGTTCGTCGGTGAAAGCGAACTCCATCGCGGCTCTCCTCCCGGCGCCGTCTGCTGCGGCGTGAGGGGAGGAATCGTACCCGATTCGCGGCGGTTCAACCGGCCGCTTGAATGCCCGACAGTTGCAGCGTTCGTCCGAGTTCCCACGCGTGCGCCCACGCGACGAGCTGATCGGCCGCCATCGGTTTCGAGATCCAGTAGCCCTGGCCGATGTCGCAGCCGAGATCGCGCAGCGTTTCGTAGTGCTCGCGCTCTTCGATGCCTTCGGCGACGACGGTCAAATCGAGCCCGTGCGCCATGCGCAGCGTCGAGCGCACGATCGTGAAGTCGTTGGCGTTGTGGGCGATGTCTTTGATGAAGCGGCGGTCGATCTTCAGGGTATGCAGATTGAGGTGCTTCAGATACGCGAGCGACGAGAAGCCGGTGCCGAAGTCGTCCATCGCGACGCGCACGCCCGCGCGCGTCAGCACTTGCAGCATCGCCATCGCCTTTTCCGGGTCGTTCATCAACGCGGTCTCGGTGATCTCGAGCTCGACGCGCGACGGATCGGGACACTTGCGTTCGATCTCGGCGAGCAATTCGCGCGCGAATGCGGAATCGCGCAGATGCCGCGCGGATAGGTTCACGGCGAGCTGCAGGTCGAGCCCCGCGTTGCTCCACACCGCGTGGTCGTCGAGCGCGCGCGACAGTGCCCAGCGCGTCAGCGGCCCGATCAGGTTCGAATCTTCCGCGAGCGGCACGAAATCCGCCGGCGCGACGACGCCCAGTTGCGGATGCGACCAGCGCGCCAACGCTTCCACGCCGACGCAGGCGAGGTCGCTCAAGCGCACCTTCGGTTGATACACGAGCTCGAGCTCGCCGTTCGCGATGGCGCTGCGCAGCGCGCTCGTCAGATTCAGATCGCGGATCGAGCTGCGGTCGGTATCGGCGCTGTAGAACTCGACGCTGGTCCGGCTGTTTTTCGCGACGTACATCGCGACGTCGGCGCGCTGCAGCAGCAGGCCGCCGTCGGTGCCGTGATCGGGGCACAGCGCGATGCCGATGCTCGCGCCGACCTCGATGGTGTTCGTCGCGGTTTTCACCGGCGCGCGTACGCGATCGAGCACGATGTCGGCGAGCGCGTGCAGTTCGGAGATGTCGCGATAGCTCGGCACGACGACCGCGAATTCGTCGCCGCCGATGCGCGCGATCAGGTTCTGTTCCGGCAGCGCGCTGCGCAGGCGCTGGCCGAGGATCGTCAGCACGGCGTCGCCGGTCGCGTGGCCGAGCGTGTCGTTGACGTCCTTGAAGCGGTCGAGGTCGAGCATGAAGAGCGCCGCCGGCGTCGACGCGGACAGCGAGTCGAGCGCGCGGCCGAGCAGCACGCGGTTCGGTAGACCCGTCAGCGCGTCGTGCGTCGCCTGGTGTTTCAGCAGCGCCTGCTGCTGCTTGCGTTCGGTGACGTCGCGCAGAATGGCCGTGAAGTACGTGCGCGACTCGGCGTCGACGCGCGTGATCGACACTTCGACCGGTGTCACCGCGTCGCCGCTGCCGATCGTCAATTCGAAACGGTCGCCGACCGACGCGTCTGCTTGCGACGCGTCGCGCCACGCGGCGCCGAGCGCGTCGATGCTCGGCAATCCAGGCAGCACCTTGTTCACGTGGTCGCGCCGCAGATCGTCGAGCGTACGGTCGAGTAACTTCGCGGCGGAGGCGTTCGCATCGCGAATGGCGCCGTCTTCGCCGAAGACGACGATGCCGTCGATGCTCGCCGACAGCACGCTCGAGATCAGCGCCTCGCGGCGCTGCAGCCGCACGCCGGTCAACAGCGCGCGCACGGCTTCGCGGTCGGCCGACAATGCGATGCCGATCAACGCGCTGGCGACGATCGCGCACACGATCGGCATCACGTCGAGGCGAATCTTCCAGATCGCGTCGAGGGTCACCGCGACCAACAACACGATGCCGACACCGTATGCGGCGTAGCGCAGGGTCTCGCGCCACGGGCGTTCGCGCAGCAGCGGCGGCGCGAAGCAGATCGCGAGCGCAATTGCGTACACGAGCCACATCGGCGCGTGCAGCGGCACGCCGTCGCGCAGCGTCGCGTATGCGATCGCCTGCACGACGACGCCGGGCAGCGCGCGATGCACCGGCACTGCGACGGTGTCGTTCAGTTCGGGCGCGGTCGCGCCGACGAACACCGTCTTGCCGGTGAGCGCCGCGACGTCGCCGTCGAGTACGTTCAGATACGACACGCGCGCGAACGATTGCGGCGAGATGCTGAAGTCGATCGGGTACTCGGCGCCCGGCGCGAACGCGTGCACGCCGGCGAGTTCCGATACCGCCGACGGATATGCAGTGCCGCGGAACTCGTCGCTGTGCACGACCCCGCGAACCAGCCCGTCGCGCGACGGCGCCACGTTCACCATGCCGACGCGCGCGTTGTCGGCGAGCGCTGCGAGCGGCTTCGTCAGCACGTATCCGCCCGCCGCGCCGGCGCCGGCCGGTTGCCAGAACGCCGGCAACACGATCGGATATCGGGCCGCGGCGAGCGCGTCCGCGAGCGCGGCGTCGGCCTGCGGATCGTCCGACGGCGTGCTGAAGTCGACGTCGAACAGGACGGCGCGCGGTTTCGCGGCGTTCAATTTGTCGAGCAGTGCCGCGTGAATGTTGCGCGACCACGGCCAACGATCGAGCGCTCGGACCGTGCGCGCGTCGATTTCGACGATCACGACGTCGTTGCGCGGCGAATGCTGGAACCAGCTCGCGCGCGCGTCTTGATACGCGAGTTCGAGCGGTTCGAGCACGCCGGCCGCGGCGGTCGCAATCACGATCGCGAACGC
>DASRZO010000055.1:0-22868 GCA_035686405.1 Pseudomonadales bacterium
GATCGGCGCATTCCGCCGACGCGCCGGATCACGCTGAGCCAACAGTCGATCTTCATCTTTCCGACCGTGACGGGGTTCCTCTTCGGTGGCTTGATCGTGTTGCTGATCCTCGGCGCGATCAACTATCAAAACAGCCTCGTCTACGGCGTGGCGTTCATGCTCGGCAGCTTGTTTTTGGTGACGATCCTGTACACCTTCAGGAACTTGTCGGGGCTCACGATCGAGCTCATCGGCGCCGGCGTCGGTTATGTCGGCGAAGACGTCGAGTTCCAGGTGCGCGTGTCGCGTCCGAAGGGAAAGGGGCGCGAGGGTATCCAACTCGGCTGGCTTGGGGCGATCTCGCAGTGGGCCGAGCTGTACGATAGCGAAGCGTGTACGGTCCGGCTGTTCGTACGAGCCGAGCGGCGCGGTTGGTTGGATCCCGGTCGACTGCTGATCGAGACGCAGTATCCGCTCGGCTTGTTGCGCGCGTGGACGTGGGTCGATCTCGGCGCTCGTGCATTGGTGTATCCGCGGCCGATCTTTCTCGACCAGCCGGAGCACGTCGCGCGTCGCGGCGATGACGGCGAGTTGGTCGACCCGCAAGGCAGCGACGATTTCAGCGACATGCGCAAATACCGACCCGGCGATCCGGTTCGGCACGTCGTGTGGCGCGTGTACGCGCGGTCGGACGAACTCGTTGTAAAGGAATATACGAGCTATCTCGACCCGCGCTTGATGCTCGACTTCGAGCGCGTTCCCGGCGGCGTCGAAGAACGTTTGTCGAGACTGACCGGCATGACGTTGAACGCGGCGCGTTCGGGACGTGAATTCGGGCTGCTACTACCGGGCTTGCGCGTCCGCGCGAGTATCGGCGACCCGCATCGTGATTCCATATTGAAGGCGCTCGCGCTCCATGGCCTTCCTCAAACGTAACGACGCGGCCGAAGCGCGCGGCGTCGATTATCAGATTCCGCGCAACAGTCTCGCGCTGTTGATGGTGGCGCAGGCCGTCGTGGTGTTGCCGCACGCGGCGCACATCACGCTATGGATCATCGGCGTCGGGTTCGTCTGCGGGTGCTGGCGCTGGATGGTCTTCCAGGGGCGTTGGGACTACCCACGAAGGTGGGTGAAAGTGCTGCTCGTGGTTGCGTCGGCGATCGGTGTCGGAGTCAGCGGCAAGAACGTGTTCAGTTTGGAGACCGCGACCGGTCTTTTGATCGTCGCGTTCGCGCTGAAGCTCGTCGAGATGAAGAGCCGACGCGACGCGTACATCGTGATTCACCTCAGTTACTTCATCATCGCGGCGGAATTCCTATTCGATCAATCGATCGGCATCGCGTTGTACGGCGTGCTCGCGATGATCATCGTGACGGCCGCGTTCGTCGGCTTGCACCAGTTTCACACGCGCGTGCGGGTCGCCTCGTCGCTCAGTACCGCTACCGTGTTGGTGGCGCAGGCGGTACCGCTGATGCTGGTGTTATTCCTTTTCTTTCCGCGCGTTGCGCCGCTGTGGTCGGTACCGCTGCCCGGCGGCGCTCACACCGGCATGACCGACAGGGTTGCACCGGGCGACATCGCCGCGTTGACGCGCTCCGACGAAATCGTCTTTCGAGCCGTGTTCGACGGCGACACACCGCCGATGCGTAGCCTTTATTGGCGTGGCCTCGTCTATTCGAACTTCGCGAAGGGCACGTGGTTCGTCGGCGGCGTGCCGGCGACGCCCGAAAACATGCCGGTGGGCGCAAACGTTGGAGCCGACTTCCTGCCGAGACGGGGCCAAGCGCGGCCGATCGACTACCAGGTCCTGCTCGAGCCGACGCATCAGTCGTGGCTGTTCGCGCTCGACGTGCCGATCCCGGTCGGGCGCGGTGTCGCATTGACGCGCGATTTCCGGCTGATCGCCGATGAACCGGTACACAGTGTGCTGCACTATCGCGCGCTGGCATATCCGGACGCGACGATCGACTCGGAATTGCCCGACTGGATGCGGCGACGCGAGACGCAGTTGCCCGACGGCGACAACCCGCGAATCGTCGCGTTCGCCAGGGAACTGGCAGCGCGCGACGCCGATCCAGAGACGTTTCTCGGGAACGTGCTCGACTACATCCGCACCGAACCGTTTTTCTACACATTGAATCCGCCGACGCTCGGCGACACGAACAGCGTGGACGCGTTTTGGTTCGACTCGCGCCGCGGGTTTTGCAGCCACTTCGCCGGCGCGTTCGTGTACATCGCACGAGCGGCCGGCATCCCGGCGCGGATGGTCGGCGGCTATCAAGGCGGTGAAGTGAATCCTCTGACCGGCCACTTGGTCGTCCGCCAGTACGATGCGCACGCCTGGACGGAGGTGTGGTTGGCTGGCCGCGGCTGGGTACGGATCGATCCGACCGCGGCGGTCGCGCCGGCGCGCATCGAGTCGGGGCTCGACGCAGCGCTATCGGAGTCCGATCGCGCGGTGTTGTCATCGGTCACTGCTGCGCACTTCGAGGGGGTCCCGGGCTTGCGCGACGTCTTCTACCTGTTCGAGTCGATGCAGCATCGTTGGAACTTGTGGGTCGTCGGTTACGACACCGAAGCGCAGGCGAGCTACCTAGCGGATCTGTTGGGAGAAGTGACGCCGACGCGGGTCGGGCTCGCGATGTTGTTCGGCGGCGGGGTGAGCTTGGCGTTGGTCGTCGTGACGCTGTTCTGGCGGCGCCGGCCCGAACCGGATCATCCGGCGCAGCGAGCCTTTCGTCGCTTCGCCGATCGGCTGAGTCGTAGCGGCCTGAGGCGGCGACCGGACGAGACACCGGCGCGCTTCCTGTACCGTGTGAACGAGTCGCGCAATCGGCCGCGCTCCGACGTCGCAGATTTGGTCGAACAGCTCGACGGGCTCCTCTACAATCCCGAGGTCGTGTGCAGCCAGCACGCGCTGCGCTCGCTGCGCAGCAGCCTGCGCCGGTTGCAACTCGACGTCGCGCTACGCGCGCGAACCTGAGTCGGCCGTCGAGGAAGCTGAGCGCACTCTTTGATGCGAGCAACACCGTGCATCGGCATTTGTTCGACCACGTATGGCGACCTAGTGTGCCGCGGCTGCAAACGTTTCTCCCACGAAATCGTCGCGTGGAACACGTACACGGTCGTGCAACGTGAACGGGTGTGGCGGCGCCTGCACGAATTGCGCGATCAGGCGACCGCGTTGTTCGTAGAGATCGTAGACGAGGCGAAGATGCGGGACGTCGCGCTCAAAGCGCGCCTCGACGTAGGACCTGCGGCGACGCCGCTGACGATCGGCTACGAAATTCTGCGACGGCGGGCGCGAGATGTTTTGGACTTGCACGACGTCGGAATGGCGGCTGTGCGTGAGCGGCCCGCGGCGGCGGTCGACATTCGCGATGCGATCGACGCCGAGTTCCACCTGCGTTCCGTCGCGTACTACGAACGCAGCTTCCACGTGTCGGTCGACTCATGATGCGACAAATCGAGGACGCGAGTGATTTGCTCGACTGCGCGACGCCGAGCGCGTGGTTCGACCGCGCCGAGCGGGAGGTGGAGACGCTATTGATCGATCATGCCAACTGCGAGAAGAAGGCGGCCGGCACTGCGCTCAGCATGCTGTATCGATACGTCGACAAGCCGCGTTTGTTGCGGCGAATGTCGCGACTCGCTCGCGAAGAACTCCGGCACTACGAACAGGTTCTTGCAATGATCGATCGTCTGGGTTTCCGCTACGGACATGTGTCCCCGAGCCGCTACGCCGGATCGATGCGGAGCAACATCCGCACGTCGGAACCCGGACGGCTGATCGACTCTCTACTCGTCGGTGCGGTGGTCGAGGCGCGATCGTGCGAGCGTTTCGCCGGGCTCGCTCGGCGTTTCGACGGTGCGCTCGCGCGATTCTACGAGCGCCTCGTCGAGGCCGAACGACGGCACGCGCTGGTGTATTTCGAATTGGCCGCCATGCACAGCGACAAGCATGACGCGGACGCAATCGAGTCGCGCCTGAAGGAAATCGTCAGCACTGAACGGGTGCTGATCACTGCGCCAGACTCCGAATTCAGGTTTCACAGCGGCGCGCCAACGCAAAGCGTTGCAGTGTAAACGCGCCGTCGAATCGCAGTACCCAACCGCAACGGTCCCAATCGCCGAGTACGTAGCGCGGCACCGGTCCGTCGCTTCGATGCACGGCCGGCCGATGCGTGTGACCGTGCACGATCGCGTCGATCGCGTGTTCCCGAGCGAGCCGGTCGATCGCGTCGGGCGCCGTGTCCATGATTTGCGCCGGTTTGTTGGCGTTGGTTGCACGACTTTGGGAGCGCATCGAGGCCGCTAGCGAGCGGCGTTCGTCGATCGATTTGGACAACACGTCGCGTTGCCATGCCGGCGAACGCAAGGTCGCGCGCGTGCGTTGGTACGCGACGTCGTTCGTGCAGAGGATATCGCCGTGACACAGCAGAACACGCTTCCCGTCGCGCGCGATGATGTGAATCTCCGGTAGGACCTCTAGGCCGCAACGCGCTGCGAATGCGTTGCCGATGAGGAAGTCGCGGTTGCCGTGTTGCAGGAATATTCGACATCGGGAGCTCGCATCGGCGAGGCAGCGGCGCAAGGTTTCCGCAAAAGCAGAGTCGTCGTCGTCGCCGACCCAGACTTCCGTGAGATCGCCGAGGATGTACAGCTCATCGCAGTACGACGATTCGTTTGTCAGAAATCGCGCAAATGCATCGTTGCGCTCGGGCGTGTCGGCGTCGAGGTGTAGGTCGGAGATGAAGCTACATCTCACGAATGGAAGTGCTCCGCCGCGTACAGAGTGTTTTGCAGGATTGCAACGCGCGTCATCGGGCCGACGCCGCCGGGCACCGGCGTGATCCAGCTCGCGCGTTTGCGCGCTTCATCGAACTCGACGTCGCCGTGAAGACGCCCGTCGGCGTCGCGCGTAATGCCGACGTCGATGACGATCGCGCCCGGTTTGACCCATTCGCCTTTGATGAGGCCTGGGCGACCGGTCGCGGAGACCAAGATGTCGGCGCCGCGCACGTGGCGTTCGACGTCGCGCGTGAATTTGTGCGCCGTCGTGACCGTGCAGCCTGCGAGCAGCAGTTCCAGGTTCATCGGCCGGCCAACGTGGTTCGACGCACCGACGATCGTCGCGTCGAGGCCGCGAATCGCGACGCCGGTGTGTTCGAGCAGTTGCATGATGCCTTTCGGCGTACACGACCGCAGTACCGGCTGGCGGAGCGCGAGCCGGCCGATGTTGTACGGGTGAAAGCCGTCGACGTCCTTGTGCGGCAGGATGCGTTCGAGGATGTCGGTGCTGTCGATCTGCGGCGGTAGCGGCAATTGGACCAGGATGCCGTCGATCGATGCGTCGGCGTTCAGTTCGTCGACGTGTCGGACGAGCTCGGCGTGGGTCGTGTCCGCGGGTAAATGGCGGACGTCGGCTTTGAATCCCGCTTCGGCGCAATCGCGCTGCTTCGCGCGTACGTAGATCTCCGACGGACCGTCGTCGCCTACGAGGATGACCGAAAGTCCCGGCGGCCGGAGTCCGCGTTCGCGTCGCCCGGCGACCGCGGCGGCCACACTCTTTCGAGTCGTGGCTGCGATCGCATTGCCGTCGAGGATCTGAGCTGTCATCGGTGTCGGGTGGCGAAAAAACGCGCGGATTCTACACCTGCGGTCCGCCGAAGCATCGGCTAGGCACTTGGTTTGACGCAAAATTTAGCGCTCAAGTATCATGCGACCGCGCCGTGTGCGGCAGGCAATCAAAATTCTGACGGCTGCTCGCGTCTCGCTCCGTGTGTCATCGTTGGTATCGATCGGGGTATAGCGCAGTGGTAGCGCGCCTGCTTTGGGAGCAGGATGTCGGGAGTTCGAATCTCTCTACCCCGACCAACTCCGTTAGGGTGCAATTCGAGAGCGCCCGTAGCTCAATCGGATAGAGCATCGGCCTTCTAAGCCGAGGGTTGAAGGTTCGATTCCTTCCGGGCGTGCCACGATCGCAACGCGACGCTGCGAGTCCGGGAACATTGGTGGACGTAGCTCAGCTGGTAGAGCTCTGGATTGTGATTCCAGCGGTCGCGGGTTCGAGCCCCGTCGTCCACCCCATCTTCGACGCGCGATAGCGCGAAGACACTACGAGGTAGATAGTCAGTCATGCAGGTCTCCATTGAAACCACGAGCGGCCTCGAACGCCGTATGACGATCGTGGTGCCGTCCGAAACGTTCGAACGGCAAATCAGCGATCGGCTGAAGACGACCGCGCAGCGCGTGCGTCTTGCCGGCTTTCGTCCCGGCAAAGTACCGGTCAAGGAAATTCGGCGTCGCTTCGGAAAGTCGGTGCGACAGGAAGTAGCGGGCGAGCTGATGCAGAGTTCGTTTTTCGAGGCGATTCAGCGCGAGAGCATGTCGCCGGCGGGATCACCCAGCCTCGATGTGCTGCGGATGGAGCCCGGCGAGGACTTCGAATTTTCGGCGACGTTCGAAGTGTTTCCGCCGATCGACCTCGCGCCGCTGTCTCGCGTCGACGTGAAGCGACCGCGTGCGGACATCACCGAAGAGGATGTCGATCGGATGGTCGAGAGTCTGCGCGAGCAACGTCGACACTTTCATGCGGTCGAGCGCGAAGCGGCCGACGGCGATCGCGTGACCGTCGATTTCAAAGGCAGCATCGACGGCGAGGTATTCGACGGCGGCACGGGCGAGAACGTGCCCTTCGTCGTCGGCGCGAAACAAATGATCGACGACTTCGATCGCGCGGTCGTGGGGGCGAAGGCCGGCGCGACTCTGCATTTCGATGCCGCGTTTCCGGCCGACTATCGCGTCGAGGCGCTCGCGGGCAAGACTGCCCACTTCGACGTCACGGTGAAGGAAGTCGCTCAGCCGCATGTACCGGCGCTCGACGACGAGTTCTTCAAGACGTTCGGGGTCAACGAGGGTGGCGTCGATGCGTTTCGCGCCGAGGTTCGCCGGAACATGGAGCGCGAACTCGACAGTGCGGTGAAGAGCCAGCTGAAGCGGCAAGTGATGGACGAATTGAAGCGCCTGCACGAGGTTCAGTTACCGCAATCGATGGTGCGCCGAGAGATCGGGGCGCTGAAGCAACAGATGGCGGAGCAGATGCAGGCGTACGCGCAGCCGCGCCCAAAAGCACGCAGGCCCGCGAGCGATCATTCGCACGATCACGATCACGATCACGATCACGATCATGCGCATGACCACGATCATGACGACCACGACCACGCTCATGACCATGAGCACGAACATGCCGATCATGCGCACGAGCCACGTATCCCCGACATGCCGGACGATCTGTTTCGCGGCGAAGCGGAGCGACGCGTGAAGGTGGGACTCGTCGTCAACGAACTGATCAACACCCAGGGCCTGAAGTCCGATCCGGCCCGCGTGCGTCAGCGTGTCGAGGACATCGCGAGCACCTATGTGCAGCCCGAACAGGTGATCAATTGGTACTATAGTAACGAGGCGCAGCTGTCGCAGATCGAGATGGCGGTGTTGGAAGACCAAGTGATCGAGCACATCCTCGCGAGTGCGAACGTCAGCGATGTGATCAGCAGCTATGCCGACGTAATCTCGGGCCGGGCCATCGCGCCGGCCGACGCATCGAATGCCGAAACCACGCCAGTTGGAGAAGAGAAATGAGCAACGGAATGGACTCGATCTCGAATCTCGGCCTCGTGCCGATGGTGGTCGAGCAATCGGCGCGCGGCGAGCGCGCATTCGACATTTACTCTCGGCTCCTCAAAGAGCGGATCGTGTTTCTCGTGGGCCCGGTCGAAGACCAAGTCGCGAACTTGGTCGTGGCGCAGATGCTGTACCTCGAGTCCGAGAACCCGGACAAGGACATCCACCTTTATATCAACTCGCCCGGCGGGTCGGTGACGGCCGGCATGTCGATCTACGACACGATGCAATTCGTTCGCTGCAACGTCAGCACGATGTGTATCGGGCAGGCGGCGAGCATGGGCGCCTTCTTGCTAGCCGCCGGCGCTCGCGGCAAACGTTTCGCGTTGCCGAACTCGCGCATGATGTTGCATCAGCCGGCGGGCGGCTCGCGCGGCGTCGCAGCGGACATCGAAATCCAAGCGCGCGAAATTCTGTTGATGCGTGGTCGCTTGAACGCGCTGCTCGCCGAGCACACCGGCCAGTCGCAGGAGCGGATCACGCAGGATTCGGATCGCGACTTCTGGATGAGTCCGGACGAGGCGGTGAGCTATGGTCTGGTCGACGTCGTGCAGCGTCCGCGCAAACCGCTCGCCAAAGTCGTCGGGCAGTAGTTCCCGCGCTGCCGAGGCAAGGCTTGAAATATCAGAGGTTTCCTAGCAAGGTGTTGCCACTGGTGGATTTCCGAGGTCAATGAATGGCGGACGACCATAGCGGGCGCGGCGACGATTCGAGCAAACTTCTCTACTGCTCCTTTTGTGGCAAGAGCCAGCACGAAGTCCGGAAACTGATCGCCGGCCCGTCGGTATTCATCTGCGATGAATGCGTCGAGCTGTGCAATGACATCATTCGCGAAGAAGTCCAAGAGAGCGGTACCGGTACCGATCGCAGCAAACTGCCGGTGCCGAAAGAGATACGCGCGATCTTGGACCAATACGTCGTGGGGCAGGACCACGCGAAAAAGGTTCTATCGGTCGCGGTCCACAATCACTACAAGCGGCTGAACTACAACGGCAAGAAGGACGACGTCGAGCTCTCGAAGTCGAACATCTTGTTGATCGGGCCGACCGGCTGCGGCAAGACGCTCCTCGCCGAGACGCTCGCGCGTCTGCTCGACGTTCCGTTCACGATTGCCGACGCGACGACGCTCACCGAAGCGGGCTACGTCGGCGAAGACGTCGAGAACATCATTCAAAAGCTGCTGCAGAAGTGTGAATACGACGTCGAGCGCGCGCAGGTCGGCATCGTCTACATCGACGAGATCGACAAGATCTCGCGCAAGTCGGACAACCCCTCGATCACTCGAGACGTCTCCGGCGAAGGCGTGCAACAAGCGCTGTTGAAATTGATCGAAGGCACGATCGCGTCGGTGCCGCCGCAAGGCGGCCGCAAGCATCCGCAGCAGGAGTTTCTGCAAGTCGACACGACGAACATCCTGTTCATCTGCGGCGGTGCGTTCGCCGGCCTCGATAAAGTGATCATCGATCGCTCGGACAAAAGCGGCATCGGCTTCAATGCCGTCGTCAAGGGCGAAGCCGATAAGCAAAGCATCGGCGATACGTTGCGTCAGGTCGAACCCGAGGACCTCATCAAGTACGGCTTGATTCCCGAGTTCGTCGGGCGTTTGCCGGTCGTTGCGACGTTGGACGAACTCGACGTCAACGCGCTGATGCAAATCCTCACCGAACCGAAGAACTCGCTCACGAAGCAATATGCGAAGTTGTTCGAGATGGAAGGCGTCGAAGTCGACTTCCGCGCCGACGCCCTGCAATGCGTCGCCGAAAAGGCGATGGAGCGTAAGACTGGAGCACGGGGGTTGCGCTCCATTCTGGAGTCGGTACTGCTCGAGACGATGTACAACTTGCCGTCTACGAAGAACGTCACCAAGGTCGTCATCGACGCGAGCGTCATCCGGGGCGAAAGCCCGCCAATGCTGATCTACGAGAACGTCGACAAAGCAAAGGCCGCGCCTGAAGACTGATCCGCATAGTTGTGTCGAGGAAGGGGCCGTAGGGCCCCTTCCGCGTTTGGGCATTACAATCGGTGCACAAGATCCCACCTGGGCCGAAACGAAGGCCCGTAAGCTCCCCGGAGGGTCCATTTGAAGCAGGCCAGCATGAAACAGTCCGCGAGCGCGGCTCTGACCGAGATTCCGGTTTTGCCGCTGCGAGACATGGTGGTGTACCCGCACGGGGTGCATCCGCTCTTCGTGGGGACGGAGAGTTCGATTCGCGCGTTGGAAGCCGCGATGGCGACCGACCGCCAAGTGCTGCTGGTCGCGAAGCGCGACGCCGACATGGATCGCCCGGGCCGTGACGATCTCTTCGACGTCGGTACGGTCTCGACGTTGTTGCAGTTGCTGAAGCTCCCTGACGGCACCGTGAAGGTGCTCGTCGAAGGCGGTACGCGTGCGCGGATCATCGATTTCGACGACGCCGGTGCGTACATGGCCGCCGACGTACAGCCGCTGATCGAACCTGCGACGCCGCCGTCATCGGAAGGGCTGGTTCGGTCGCTGATGACTCAGTTCGAACAATACGTACAGCTGTCGAAGAAAGTTCCGGAAGAAGTGCTGTCGTCGCTCGCCGGTATCGACGAGCCGGGGCGGCTGGTCGACACGATTGCAGCGCAGATGGCTCTGAAGCTGGCCGACCGGCAGAGCATTCTCGAAACCGTCGACATCGAAACACGAATCGAACGGATCCTGGCGCTGATGGGTGCGGAGATCGACCTCTTTCAGGTCGAGAAGCGTATTCGCGGACGCGTGAAGAAGCAGATGGAGAAAAGCCAGCGCGAGTACTACCTGAACGAGCAGATGAAGGCGATTCAAAAGGAGCTCGGCGATCTCGACGAAGTTCCGAACGAAACGGATGATCTGAAGCAGCGCATCGACACTGCGGGAATGCCGAAAGAAGCCCGCGACAAGGCGAATGCGGAGCTGCACAAGCTGAAGATGATGTCGCCGATGTCCGCAGAGGCGACAGTCGTGCGCAGCTATCTCGATTGGATGCTGAGCGTGCCGTGGAAGAAGCGCAGTCGCGTACGGCGCGACCTGGCGCAGGCCGAGAAGATTCTCAACGAAGATCATCACGGCCTGGAAGAAGTGAAGGAGCGCATACTCGAATACCTCGCGGTGCAAGGCCGCGTTCAGCGCATCAAAGGCCCGGTCCTATGTCTCGTCGGCCCGCCGGGAGTGGGTAAGACTTCGCTCGGCGAGTCGATTGCGCGCGCGACGAATCGCAAGTTCGTCCGCATGGCGCTCGGCGGCGTTCGCGACGAGGCGGAGATCCGCGGGCATCGTCGTACGTACATCGGTTCGTTGCCCGGCAAGGTGCTGCAGAAGATGGCGAAAGCGGGTGTGCGCAATCCGCTCTTCCTCTTCGACGAAGTCGACAAGATGGGCATGGACGTGCGCGGTGATCCGGCCTCGGCGCTGCTCGAGGTGCTCGATCCCGAACAGAACAGCACGTTCAACGATCACTATCTCGAAGTCGATTACGATTTGTCGGACGTGTTCTTCATCTGCACGTCGAACTCGATGAACATTCCGCCCGCGTTGCTCGATCGGATGGAAGTCATCCGCCTGCCGGGCTACACGGAGGACGAAAAGCTCAATATCGCGAAGCGCTACCTCGTACCGAAGCAGCGACGCTTGAACGGGCTGGCCGACCGCGACGTCACGATCAGCGACGAAGCGATCACGCATTTGATTCGCTACTACACGCGAGAAGCCGGCGTGCGCGGGCTCGAACGCGAGATCGCGAAGCTGTGTCGGAAGATCGTGAAAGAACAGGCGCTCGGTCGACCGAACCGAGTCGTCGACGTGTCGACAGAGTTGGTCGAGCACTACAACGGTGTGCGGAAGTTCAGTTTCGGTCGTGCCGAAGAGAGCAATCAGATCGGTATCGTGACCGGTCTTGCGTGGACACAGGTCGGCGGCGAGTTGCTGAACATCGAAGCCGTTGCGGTGCCGGGTAAAGGCAAGCAGACGAAGACGGGATCGCTTGGCGACGTCATGCAGGAATCGATTCAAGCCGCGCTCACGTTCGTGCGCAGTCGCGCGCGCTTGCTCGGGATTTCGCGCAATTTCCACGAGACTTTCGATATTCACGTGCACGTTCCCGAAGGCGCGACGCCGAAGGACGGTCCGAGCGCCGGCATTGGTATGTGCACCGCGATCATTTCGGTATTGGCGGGAATTCCGGTGCGGGCAGACGTCGCGATGACGGGTGAGATCACCTTGCGCGGTCAGGTGTTGCCGATCGGTGGATTGAAGGAAAAGTTGTTGGCCGCGCATCGCGGCGGAATTCGCGTCGTGATCATTCCGGATGAGAACGCGCGCGATTTGAAAGAGATTCCCGACAACATCAAACGCGACTTGGACATTCGTCCGGTGAAATGGATGGACGACGTGTTGAAGATCGCGCTCGAGCGCCTTCCGGAACCACTCGTCGAGCCGATCGTCGAAGGTGCAACACAGGCCGTTGGTCCGACGACACCGACCGTATCGATCAGCGCACATTGATTCGCATTAATTCGCATTGCGCACGTCGCGTGTCGACGCGCGCAATGCGAGTGCGTTCTTGACAGTGATTTTCGCGAGTTGGTATAAACCGACCCCACTTCGCTGGCTCTACAGCAAATTCTCGATCGGCAATCCCCCATTCATTCCGAGGACGCAGAGTGAACAAAGCAGAACTCATCGATAAGATCGCGGAAGCATCCGACATCTCCAAGGCATCAGCGGCGAGAGCGTTGGAGTCGATGCTCGATGCGATTACGTCGGCTTTGAAGGATGCCGATCCGGTCGTGCTGGTCGGCTTCGGAACCTTCGCGGTGAAGGAGCGCGCGGCTCGCACCGGACGCAATCCGCAAACGGGTGAACCGATCTCCATCAAAGCGGCTCGCGTTCCCGGCTTCAAGCCCGGCAAGGCGTTGAAGGACGCATTGAACTAAGCGGAGCAATACCGGTTCGATCGGTGACCGGTCGGACGCTCGGAATCGAAGGCGCAGCGATTGCGCCTTTTTTCGTTTGTTGGAGCTGAGTTCCCATGCTGCAAAAGATGCGCGAACAGTCGCAGAGCGTCGCCACGAAGGTCCTGCTCGGTTTGTTGATCATCGTGTTCACGATGTTCGGCTTCGGTGCATTCGAAGCGTTCATCAAGACGGATCCGCCTGCGGCGAAGATCAACGGCGTGAAGATCAGCCAAGCTCAGCTCGCGATGGAAACGGATCGGCAGAAGCAACGCATACTCGCGCAGATGGGCGACAACGCGAATCCCGATCTGATCGACCCGAATCGTCTGCGCAAATCGGTGTTGGATGGGCTCATCAACCAATCGATCTTGCTGCAGTCGGCAAAAGACATGGGACTGCGTGTGTCGGATGCCGAGGTCGATCGCGTAATCGTCGAGAACCCCCAGTTTCAAGTGAACGCCAAGTTCGATCCCGATCTGTACCGACGACTGATCGCGAACGCGGGACACACGCCGATGTCGTTCCGCACCGAACTCACCAACAGCTACACGGTGACGCAGCTGACGAACGCCGTTCGAGAAACACCGTTCGTCACCGACGACGAAGTGCGCGATGTCGCACGCTTGCTGACGCAGCGACGCGACATCGCATTCCTCGCGTTCGCGCCCGAGAAATTCGAGGAAGGGATCACCATCGGCGACGACGACGTCAACGCGTATTACCAATCACACTTGCCGGAGTTCATGACGGAAGACACGGTCGACGTCGACTACGTGCAATTGTCGTTACAGGAACTCGCGAAGGACCCGGCGTTCGCACCGACGGACGACCAGGTCGCGGCGCGCTACGAGGCGGACTCGAAAGCGTTCAAGCCGACCGAACGCCGACAGGTGGAACACATTCTGCTGCAGGTGAACGACTCGCGAACGGAGGATGCGGCGATCAAGGAACTCGCGGCGATCAAGGATCGCATCGCGCACGGCGAGCGGTTCGAAGACATTGCACGCAAAGTGTCGGAGGACCCGGGTTCTGCCAAGAGCGGCGGCGATTTGGGATTCGTTGCGCGAGGCGGACTCGACCCTGACTTCGAGAAAGCGGCGTGGGCGCTCGGGGTGAACGAAGTATCGGATCCCGTGCGCTCGTCGGCCGGCGTGCATCTGATCAAAGTGGTCGCGATTCGCGCGGATCAGTACCCGGCGATCGAGAAAGTCCGCGATCAGATCGTCGCCGAATTGCGGGAGCAAGCCGCCGACGAAAAATATCGAGCGAAGATCACCGAACTCGATCAACTTGCCTTCGAGACGCCCGACGACTTGACGCATTTGGCCGAGGTGAGCCAATTGCCGATCAAGACCGCGACCGGAATCACGCAATCGAAAGGTACTGCTCCGTTCGATGTGCAATCGTTGCGGAACGCGGCATTCGGTGACGACGTGGTAGGGCGCGGATTCAACAGCCGCGTCATCGAAGTCGACAAGAACGCATACGTTCTGCGCGTCAAGGAACATCGCCCGCCCGTCGAGCGCGCGCTTGCGGATGTCTCCGCCACGATTCGTCAGAAATTGGTGAAGGAAGCGGCGGCGGATCGCGCGCGCGAAGCCGCGGCCAGCGCGTTGGGCCGCGTTGCGAAGGGCGACCCGAGCGCCTTGATCGCCGCCGACGCGAAGATCGACTGGCAGGTCGTACCAAACGCGACGCGCGGCGTTACCGGTGTCGACCGAGAGATCTTGAAGGCGGCGTTCGATTTGGCCCGACCCGGTGATACGCCCTCGGCCACGTCGGTCGATCTCGCGAACGGCACCGTTGCAGTGGTGACGGTGACGGCGGTGAAGGACGGCGACTACGGCGTGCTGACCGAAACGGACCGCGCCTCGGTGCGCGCGCAGTTGGAACGACGCGTCGGCAGCGAGGAGTTCGCTGGCCTCTTCATCACGCTGCGTGACAGCGCTTCGATCGAACGTATGTAGTCAGCCCGTGTCGCGGCTTGCCGGCAGGTGCAGTACGAGCCGGCGGCCGGGACGCAATACGTCGCTTGGATCGAAATCGTTCCACTCGGCGAGCGCGGCAACGCTGACATTGAATTTGTCGGCGATGCGCGCCAGCGAATCCCCGCGCCTCACCGTGTACGTTAGGCGATACGTACGTTTGGCGGAGGGAAGCATCGGGTTGTTCGACAACCGCGACGGTTCGATCGCCGCAACGCCCACAAGTAGAGTCTGATTCGGACGGATTGCACTCTTCGCAGTCAGATCGTTCGTCGTGCGAAGCGACGCGACGGTCGTGCCGTATTGTTTCGCAATCGACGCCAACGTCTCGCCGCGTTTGACCACGTGCGTGCTCCACAGCACGCGTTCCTTCGGATACTGGTCGAGCGCCGACTCGAACGCTTCTTTGTCGCTCGACGGAACGAGGATCCGGTAGGGACCGTCCGGCGGTGTCGCGCGGCGATTCAGGCCTGCATTCAGGCGGAACAGTTCATCGGTCGAGAACGCGCCGATCCTCGCGAGCTTTTCGATGTCGACTTGATCATCGATCGTCATCAGATAAAACGGGGGTGTCGGATCGATCTGAGGCAGGTAGTCGTTGTCGTTTTGCGCGATCAAGTGTGCGAGTGCGAGTACCTTCGGAACGTAGCGTTGCGTTTCGCGCGGCAGGTTGAGATCGAAGAACGTCGCGCCGGGGCGCGCGTTCGCGAGGGCACGGCGCACGCGGCCTTCGCCGCCGTTGTACGCGGCGATCGCAAGCAACCAGTCACCGAATTCGTCGTGCAGATAGGTCAGATAATCGAGTGCGGCGGCCGTGGAGTCGACGGGATCGCGGCGCCCGTCGTACCACCAGTCGATCGTCACGCCGTATTGTTTCGCGGTCGTGGGAATGAGCTGCCAGAGTCCAGACGCGCCGCGATGCGAAAAGGCGTACGGATCGAGCGTGCTCTCGATGATCGGCAACAGTGCCAGTTCCATCGGCAGTTGTCTTTGATGGACTGCGTCGACAACGTACGCGAAGTATCGGCGCGCTTGATCCTCGAAGCCTGGCATCAGGGTGTCGTTCGCGAGGTATGTGTCGATCGCGCGTACGACTGTCGGTTCTGCAACGGCGTGGTCGAGAGCAAAACCATCGCGCAACGTCGTCCACACGTCGGCAGGAACTGCGTCACGTTGTTCGATATCGGCGACGGGGGCTGCAACCGCAACGGCGGGTTCTGTTCGCTCGGCCGGATGCACCGGTTTCTGGCCGATGCTTTCGCATCCAACGGTCATCACGGCACACAGCAGGAGCCACCCATGCCGTGCCAGCATTGTTGCGCAATCTCCGTGCGGTCTGCAGAATTCGCATCGACATTGGGTGAACCCCTCCGCTGATTCAATCGAAGCCGGATGAGCGTAACGACTGACGAGATACACGGTTTCGCAACGTGGTTTGAAAGCCCGTTGGGTGCGACGCTGTTGCAGAAGGAAGCTGCGCTTCTCGTGCAAGGTGTGCGGCGATTCCACGGCGATTCGATGCTGTGGCTCGGGCCGGTACCGGTGCCAGGCGTGGAGCTGGATCGATGCATGGTGCGGCATCGCTTGTACGGTGCGATGCCGGGCTTCCGCTCGCCGTCGGGTGCGTCGTCGGGTACGTATGTCGGGAACATCGAAGCGCTGCCGTTTGCGCCCGGATCGCTCGATGCAGTCGTTCTGCATCACGCGCTCGACTGCTGTGCCGATCCGCGCACGGCGATGCGCGAGGTGTGCAAGGTGCTGCGCCCCGGCGGTCGCGTGCTGATCTGCGGCTTCAACCCGTGGAGTCTTTGGGGGGTGAGACAACTCATCGCGCGCTTGCACGACGATGCGTTCAGTCGAGTGCGCTTCGTGAGCCCGTTGCGATTGCTCGATTGGATGGCCGTGCTCGGCATCGAGGCCGATGAAGGCGTGCAGTACTTGATGTTCCGACCGCCGGTGCCTGTCGGGAGCTACGAACGTCGACCGTGGGTCCGCCTGCGACGCACACTGCAGAATGCCCGCGTACCGCTCGGCGGCGTCTACTACGTACTCGGTCGTAAGAGCGCGGTCGGCATGACGCGGCTGCGCGGCGTCGCGGCGCTGCGGCAGCCCGATATCACGTCCGTCGTCGTCCCGCATCCGACGCTCAGGAACCCAAGGTGACGGACGACCTCGTCGAGATTTTCACTGACGGCGCGTGTCGCGGAAACCCCGGCCCCGGCGGATGGGCGGCATTGCTCAGGCGCGGTGCCGACGAGCGCATGTTGAGCGGCGCCGAGTCGGTGACGACCAACAATCGCATGGAAGTGATGGCGGCGATCGAAGCGATCGCGGCGTTGAAGCGGCCGAGTCGCGTGCGACTGACGACCGATTCCGAGTATCTGCGACAGGGCGTGACGAGTTGGCTCGCGCGTTGGAAATCGAACGGCTGGCGCACGGCTGCCAAGCAGCCGGTCAAGAATCAAGACCTGTGGCAGCGCCTCGACGCAGTCGTTCAGCAACACATGGTCGAGTGGTGTTGGGTCCGCGGGCACAGCGGCCACGTCGAAAACGAGCGGGTCGACGCAGCCGCGAACATGGCGATCGATGCGATGTTGAAGCGCGACGGAACGGGCGACCGATGATGCGGCAAGTCGTGCTCGATACGGAAACGACGGGTCTGGAAACGGAAGCGGGTCATCGCATCATCGAAATCGGCGGCATCGAATTGGTCGACCGCAAACCGACCGGCCGCCACTTCCACCGTTACGTCAATCCGCAACGGCAAGTGGACGACGGTGCGCTTTCCGTTCACGGCATCACGAACGAGTTCCTGGCGGACAAGCCGTTGTTCGCCGACATTGCGGACGAATTGCTCGAATTCATCGCCGGCGCCGAGTTGATCATCCACAACGCGCAGTTCGACGTCATGTTCCTCGACTACGAATTGGGCCGATTGGCGCAATCGCGACGTCGCATCGAGGAGCTGTGTACCGTGGTCGATACGCTGGCGATCGCGCGTCACAAACACCCCGGGCAGAAGAATAGCCTCGACGCGTTGTGTCGTCGCTACGATGTCGACAACTCCCAACGAGTGCTCCATGGGGCGCTGCTCGACGCGGAGATCCTCGCCGACGTCTATCTGATGATGACCGGTGGTCAGACGGCGTTGTTTGCCACAGAGGAGATCGAGATTGCCGCAGTCGGACCCGACACGCTCGAGACCGTTCGACTCTCGGCGGATCGGCCGCGGTTGCGCGTCGTCGTCGCGACGGCGGCCGAAATGGAACGGCACGGCTCGTTGCTCGACGAAATCGATAAGCAGTCGCGCGGCACCTGTGTGTGGCGCCGAGAAGCACTCGCGCTCGCCGACTAGCAGCGCGATTGGTCGAGGCTGAGGCGCCATCGACGTATGTTAAGGTGGCTCGAAACATCCCGGGGAGCTCCACGATGTGGCCATACGACCCTGACGATTTCGAGTCGCTGACCGCGCCGCCGGAAGGACAGTCGCACGACGACGCGTGGTATTTCGTCTTCGTCGGTCAAGAAATCCTGTGTGTCTCCGAGAACGGCACGCCGCGTCCGATCCTTGCAGACGAAATGCGTTGGCTCGAACTCGAGCGCCACTCGGAACTCTTTCTCGGGCGCTATCAAGGCCGCTCCTGTTTCGCCGTCAGCGCGAGCGGGCGACCGCAGCCAGGCTATGCGCTGCTCGGATTACGCGCTTGGCTCGGTCGCGTGCCGTCGCCGCTCTTCTATTTGGCGGGGCGCGCGCAGCAACTGACGGACTGGGATCGCGACCATCGCTTTTGTGGACGCTGTGGTTCGGCGATGGAGAACCATCCGGTGGATCGTGCGAAACAATGTCCCGAATGCAATCTGATCAACTACCCGCGTTTGTCACCGAGCATCATCGTGCTGGTGCGCAACGGTGAGGACATGCTGCTCGCGCGCAACGCGAATTGGCCGCGCGGGATGTACTCGACGCTGGCGGGATTCGTCGAGCCGGGCGAATCGATCGAACAAACGGTGCATCGCGAAGTGCTCGAAGAGGTCGGACTACGGGTCAAGAACGTCCGCTATTTGGGCAGCCAGTCGTGGCCGTTCCCGAACTCGTTGATGCTCGGCTTTCACGCGGACTACGCGGGCGGCGACATCGTGTGTCAGGAAGGCGAAATCGCGGATGCGCAATGGTTTCACTACACGAAGTTGCCCGGCGTCCCGCCCGGCACGGCGATCTCGCGATGGTTGATCGATCACTTCATCGACGAGATGTCTAATCGTTCGGCGTAGGCGGCAGGCTGCGGCTGCCGAACAGCTCCATCAGCCGAAACGCCATCATCAGATAGCCGTCGGAGCGAAAGCGTCCGTGCATGAACGCTTCGATCGCGTTCGCTTGCCCGCCTAACAGTGCCTTCGCCGTCGCAAGATCGGGAAACGTAAACGTCACGTCGGCGGGGCCGTCGTCGCGGCCGACGTCGAGTGCGCCGTCGTTCACGCGCAGAATCAAGTGTTGGCCTGCGGCAATGTCGAGGCGGATCACCATGTCGACGCCCACGGCGGCTTCCGGTCGAAAGCGTGATTCGAGTTCCTGTGCGAGGTCATGAATGGTCATATGCGCATTGATGCACTCGTGTCGTGCAATGGTCAAGCCGCGCGCCTGGACGGTGCCGTCACCGGCGAAGTAGAGTACGCGCCTTCCCGGTCCGGTCGAATCGATGGAGTATCTCTACGACTATCTGGCGTTCCTCGCTCGCGCGGCGACGGTGGTCGTCGCGATCGTTTCGGTCGTTGCCATAGCGCTCTCGTTGGGGGCACGCCGCGGCGGCGGCGACGGCGGCGGACACCTCGATGTCCGGAAGCTGAACGATCGGTTCGACGACATGCGGCGAACGTTGCTGCGAGCGGTTCTGGTGCCAGCCGCGTTCAAGAGATCGGTCAAAGAGGAGGAGCGCGAGCGCAAGCGTGCGGAAAAGGCCGCCGATCCGGCGGACGCGCGACGACGGGTCTACGTGCTCGACTTCGACGGCGACTTGCAAGCGTCCAAGGTCGAGCATTTGCGCAATGAAATCACTGCAGTTTTGACGACTGCGCGCGACCAAGACGAAGTGTTGGTCAGGATCGAGAGCCCCGGCGGAATGGTGCACGGATACGGCCTGGCGGCATCGCAGCTCGAGCGTGTACGCGACCGCAAGATTCGTCTCGTCGCGGCCGTCGACAAGGTCGCTGCGAGCGGCGGATATCTGATGGCTTCGGTGTCGAATCACATCATCGCGGCACCGTTCGCGCTAGTGGGTTCGATCGGCGTCGTCGCGCAAATTCCGAACGTGCATCGGTTGTTGAAGAAGCACGATGTGGACGTCGAGGTGCTGACGGCCGGCAAATACAAACGCACGCTGACCGTGTTCGGCGAGAACACGGAACAGGGTCGCGCCAAGTTCGTCGAAGAACTCGAAGACGTGCATGTGCTGTTTCAGGAATTCGTGCGCGCGAACCGACCGCAGGTCTCGGTCGATGAAATTGCGACCGGCGAAGCCTGGTATGGTCGGCGCGCGATCGAGCATCGACTCGTCGACGAGCTATCTACGAGCGACGCGTACTTGATGAGGGCCTGCAACGACGCCGATGTCTACGAAGTGCGTTGGATCGAACACAAAAAGCCGATCGAACGTTTGCTCGCGCAATTCGTCGACGGTGTGCGCGGGATTGCGAAACGAACCGGATTTGTGTGAGGGGAGCCGAATGACGACGTTCAAAGCGTTGGTGGTCGAGAAGACGGCCGATGGGAAATTCACGCGACATGTGGCCGAGCGTTCGGTAGACACGTTGCCTGCCGGCGACGTCTTGATCGACGTTCGATACTCCTCGCTGAACTACAAGGACGGCCTATCGGCGACGGGCAATCCAGGCGTCACTCGGAATTTTCCGCACACGCCGGGCATCGATGCGGCGGGGTCGGTCATCGAGAGTCGCAGTGCCGCGGTGAAGGCGGGTGACGACGTCATCGTCATCGGATTCGATCTCGGCATGAATACGTCGGGCGGCTTCGGTCAACGCATTCGCGTACCGGCAGATTGGGTGGTCAAGCGCCCTGCGGGACTGAGCACGCTCGACAGCATGATCCTCGGGACAGCGGGTTTCACCGCGGCACTCGCTGTCGACAAACTGGAGACGGCCGGGATGCGACCGAACGGCGGCCCAGTGCTCGTCACCGGCGCGACCGGCGGCGTCGGGTCGGTGGCGGTGATGCTGCTGGCAAAGCTCGGCTATGAGGTGGCGGCGGTGACGGGCAAGGCCGATCAACATGCTTTCCTGAGATCGCTCGGTGCGAGCGAGATTCTCGGCCGGGAGGCGCTCGCCGAGGGCGCGAATCGACCGTTGTTGAAGGAACGTTGGGGCGGCGTCGTCGATACCGTTGGCGGCGATCTGTTGTTCAACGCCGTGAAGTCGCTGCGGTATGGGTGCAGCCTCGCGGCCTGCGGACTCGTTGCGTCGCCGCAATTTGCGGCGACGGTGCTGCCGTTCATCCTGCGTCACGTCAATCTGCTCGGCATCGACTCGGTGCAGCTGCCCCTCGCGGAGAAGGCGCGAATTTGGGGGAAACTCGGGCAGTCTTGGAAACTCGATCGTCTCAGCGAGCTGAAAGTCGATTTTTCGCTCGCCACGATTTCGGCGGGAATCGACAGAATCCTCGCGGGAGAAATGGTCGGCCGCGGCGTGCTCGACTTGCGCGCCTGAGCGCGGTCGTTGGTCAACAGCGCCTAGTTACGCCGCAATCGATCCGAGATCGCGATGGGGCTCGGAAATCGAAAGATGACGATGTACGTCGAGACAATGAACGTCAAGACGGTCGCGCCCTGTACGACGTGCGATGCGGCGTCGCTCATCAATGCGACACTGGTCGCGAGATATGCGACCAATAGCGAGAACTCGCTGGTTTGACCGAGTCGCACGCCGGCCTCCCACGCGACCTTCGTCGAATCGCCTTGCCAGGCGATCAGTGCGCGAAACACCAACGGTTTCATCGCAATCAACAGCAGCGCCAGCACCGTAGCCGGAACGGCGACCTGCAACATCAGGTCGAAGTGGATGGCAGCACCGACCGAGAAGAAGAACATCACCAAGAAGAAGTCGCGTAACGGCCGCAGGTTCTCGGCGATGTATTGGGCGATCGGGCTCGTGGCCATGGAGACGCCCGCGACGAAAGCACCGATCTCGAGCGACAGTCCGATCAGCTTGGCCGCGCACGCGACGGCGAGGCACCAGCCGATTGCGGCGAGAAAGATGAACTCGTGAAATGCGTCGAACTTGTGGATCAACGGTAACACCAAATAGCGCACGATCACGAAGGCAGCGGCGACGAGCGACGGCAGCGCGACGAAGACCAACACGATGCTGCCGAACGCGTCGGCAACCGTTGCGCCGCGTCCCGACAGAATGATCAACGCGAGAATGGCGATCAGGTCTTGGATCAGCAGTAGGCTGACGACCAACTCGCCGATGTGGCGATGGTGCAAGACGGTCGTCGGCAACAGCTTCAGGCCGACGATCGTGCTGGAGAACATGCATGCGGTACCGGCGACGATCGCGTCGGATGTAGAGAATCCGAAGGCGAGCATGACGCCGAATGTGACTGCGAAAAAAGCTGCGGAACTCGCGAGCGCGGTGATGATCGACGAGCCGACCATGTTGCGCAGCTTCGTCGGTTGCAGGTCGAGCCCGACGAGAAACAGCAGGAAGATGATCCCGAATTCGGATATCTCGGCGACCATCGACGAATCGCTGATCCAGCCGAGGCCGTGAGGTCCCGCGATGCCGCCGACGGCGATGTACGCCACCAGTAGCGGCTGACGGGTGTACAAGGCCGCGGCGGCGAGCACCGCCGCGCCGGCAAAAATCAGGAAGAACGACTCGACGATTCCGGCGTGCATTCGGCTGAGCTGGCCCGATCCGTCGATCGATTATGACAAGCGCCGCACCGGCGCGACACGGTGTCGGCTAGCGTCGACCGCGCGCGACTCGACGGAATGCGGGCCGCGGTTCGATGACAGACCCCTGATAGAAGTCGCTGAGCGAACGCATGGCGCGCAAGGCGACGGCGGGGTCGTGACCGTCCGGCAGCTGGTAGGAGTCGAATCCGCAACGACGCATGTAGTTCATGACGTCTTCGAGTACCTCGCCGAACGCGCGCAGTTCGCCTTTGTAGGCGAGGCGCGTTCGCAACAAAACTGCGAGCGACAGGCCGCGGCCGTCGTTGACCGACGCGAAGCGGATCGCAATCAGCGG